>JAYGEA010000263.1:0-4405 GCA_046582635.1 Alphaproteobacteria bacterium | reverse complement strand
TATGCCCGTGACCTCGCCCAACGGGACGCACTCGCCTGGTTCGCGGCGGAGCTGCGCGCACAGGGCGTGCGCGTGGGCGGCTTGGTGCAGGATGTCGCGCGGGGCGAAAACGGCCGGATGACCCGGATTGACATGGTGGAGCTGGATACCGGCCGCCGTATCGCCATCAACCGCCCGACCAGGGAAAATATCGAGAATAAAACCTGCTCCCTGAACACCAATGCCCTGGCCGAGTCCACCGAGGCGCTGCGCCGTGCCGTGCGGGAGCGTGCGGATCTGATCGTGCTGGAAAAATTCGGCGAGCAGGAGCAAAAGGGCCAGGGTTTGAGCGACGAGATCTTCGCCGCCATCGCCGAGGATATTCCCCTATTGATCGCCGTACCAAAGTTTGCCCTGGAGCTGTGGCAGGAACGCACCGGCGAGATGGGCGAGACATTGGCCTATGACCTGGCCGCGTTTCACCAATGGTGGGCGTCGGTCCGCTGATGGCAATGGATGCACGCGATTTAATCACGGAAAGCGAAAACCCGGCCCGGTTCCGCATTGACCGGCGGATCTATACGGACGGGGAGATTTTCGAAACCGAGCTCAAGCGGATATTCGAACGCACCTGGGTTTATCTCTGTCACGAGAGTCAGATCGCCGAGCATGGCGACTATTACGCCACCTACATCGGCGCCCAGCCGGTCTTTGCCGTCCGCCAGCGGGACGGCGCGATCAGTGCTTTCATCAACGCCTGCGCCCATCGCGGCGCCGTTCTGACGCCCCGGCGGCGGGGCCGGGCGCGGACCATTGTGTGCCGCTTTCATGGCTGGTGCTATGACACCACGGGCGCCTGTGTCCGCATCAAGGACGAGGCCGAGGGTTGGCCCGATGGCATCGACAAATCCGCCCACGGGTTGACGCCTGTGGGGCGGGTGGCCAGCTATCGCGGCTTCGTGTTCGGTTGCCTGGACCCGGCAGTGGGTGCGCTGACGGATAATCTCGGCGCCGCCCGGCCCTTCATCGATCTGCTGGCGGATCAATCCCCCGATGGGTTGGAAGTGGTGCCGGGGCAGCAAACCTACATCATTCGCGGCAATTGGAAGATGCAGGCGGAGAACGGCGTCGACGGCTATCACGTTTCCACCGTGCACCGGGTCTTTGCCCAGGCCATGGACCTGCGCGAGCAGCTTGGCGATAACAGCGGTAAGCGGCCCACCGAGGCGGGGCGCATCAAGGGCACGGTCGATAATGGCTGTTATGATCTGGGCGGCGGCCACAACATGATCTGGGCCGGGCGGGCCAATCCGGCCGTGGCACCCCTGTTCGAGGCGGAGGCGCGGTTGGTGGCGGAATTCGGCCGGGCCAAGGCGGATTGGATGCTGCGCCGGGGGCGCAATCTGTATCTGTTCCCCAATGTGCAATTGATGGACCAGTCATCGACGCAGATCCGTGTCTTCCGCCCCCTCGCGCCCGACCGCACCGAGGTCCGCGTCTATTGCATCGCGCCCAAGGGGGAGAGCCGGGCGGCGCGGGTGGCAAGGCTGCGCAAGTTCGAGGATTTTTTCATGGTCACCGGCATGGCCACCCCGGATGATCTGGCCGCCCTGGAAGATTGCCAAATTGGCGCCCGGGGCACGAAGGCCCAGTGGAGTGAAATGGAACGGGGTTTGTCCGCCATGCTGCGTGGTCCCGACGATCTGGCCCGGGGCCTGGGCGCCCAGGTGGTCAGCAGCGCCCCCCGATGGGACCATGAAACGCTTTACCATGGCTATTTCCGCCGCTGGGCCGGACTGATGGGCGATCATGACGGATAGCCTGTACGCCGAAACCCGTGACCTGCTGTATCTGGAGGCCGACCTGCTTGACCGCCAATGCTGGGACCAATGGCTGGGCCTTTATACCGACGACTGCGTCTATTGGGTGCCGAGCTGGCTGTCCGAGGACGAGTTGGGCGATGACCCGGAGATGCAGGTCAACATGATCTATATCGTGGGCAAGGCGGGCTTGTCGGCCCGTTTGCATCGCATATCCTCCGGCCAGGCTTATGCCGAGCTGCCCCTGTCGCGCACCACGCATCTGGTCAATACGGTGCGGCTGCTGGGCCATGACGAGGGCTCGATAACGGCCTCCGCCAAATGGATGACCCTGTCGGTTGACAGCCGCCTGGGCAAGCAGGTCCGGGGCGGCTGGTACGAGTATGAATTGCGGCGGGCGGATGACGGTCTGCGGATCGGTGCCAAGAAAATCGTCTTGCTGGAAGACGTGATCGACGGCGCCGTTGATATTCACCAAATTTGAGTGGTTGGGGCGATGTTCGGATTATCCAAGGTCGAGGCGGGCGTGGGCGGCATCGCCCTGACGGAACATCCCGAACCACAGGCGGGGCCGGGGGAAATCCGCCTGAAGGTGGCCGCCGCCGGTATCTGCGGCACGGATATGCAGATCTACCACTGGGCCCCGCGCATGGCCCGAAAAATGCAATTGCCGCGTATTCTGGGCCACGAGGTGAGCGGCGTGATCGATCAGATTGGGCCGGACGTTGACGGCCTATCAATTGGCGATCATGTCTCCCTGGAAAGCCATATTTTCTGCGGCACCTGCGACCCGGGATCGGGCGCATCTGTGCGAGAACACCACCTATCCCGGCATCTCCATCGACGGCGCCTTCGCCGATTATGTGGTGGTGCCGGCACGGATCGTCTGGCGCAATCCCGTGGATCTGCCTCATGAAATTGCCGCCATGCTGGAACCGTTTGGCATTGCGGTGCATGCCTGCATGGCAGGCAGCGGCGTGGCGGATCAGCGCATTTTGATCAACGGCTGCGGCCCCATCGGCCTGATGGCGGTCGCCGCCGCCCGCGTCCTGGGCGCCCGCCAGGTGATCGCCGCCGACCCCAACAAATTGCGCCGGGACCGGGCGCGCCAAATGGGTGCCGAGCATGGCTTTGACCCGGGGCAGGTTGATCTGGCGGCCGCCGTGGCCGATGTGACCCTGGGCGTCGGTGCCGACGTCGCCATCGAATTTTCCGGCCAGGCGGCGGGCTTTCACGCCGCCATGGCGTCAATCTGCAAGGGCGGTGACTTTCGCCTGGTCGGTGCGCCCGCCCATCCGCTGGAGCTTGACCTGACCCAATGGCTGCTGCGCTGTCCCGTCATCATCAATATTCACGGCCGGCGTATCTGGCGGACCTGGGAACAGGCCACGGCGCTGGTCTATAACAACAAGGTCGATCTGTCCCCGGTGATGAGCCATCAATTGCCCTTGTCCGACGGCGCGCGCGGCTTCGATCTGATTTTGCAGGGCGCGGCCTTGAAACCCATATTGCTGCCCGAGACGTAGGAAGACCCATGACGGAGACCGAACACAGGCCCCTTCCATCCGGCCTGAAAATCCGCGAGGCGAGGGAACAAGACGTTGACGCCGTGGCCGCTCTGATGCGCGGGCAGAACGCATATCATGCGGACTTGGTGCTCCATATCATCAAGGCCGTCTCTGTCGAGGGGACAAGGGCGTGGTGCAAGGAACAAATCGCCGATCCCGCGATAACAATATTCCTGGCTGAATGGGAACAATCCCAAGCGGTCGGCGCCCTGATGCTGCACCTTAAGATCTATCCCGATACCCCGGTAATGCACGCCGTCAAACTCTGTTTCATTGAAGAACTTTTCGTCGCTGCCGATGTCCGCCGCCAGGGCATCGGCAAGGCATTGATCGCCAAGGCCAGGGCACATGCGGTGACCGCCGCCTGCGATGGCCTAAGCCTCAATGTCTGGGGCGCCAATACAGGGGCCATCGGGGCCTATGAGGCCCTGAATTTCGAAACGGTCTATCAACGCATGACATTGCTGCTGGACCCCTAGAAGGAAGCTGTCAAGAAACCCGAGATCGAAAACCACGACCGCTGTATCAACTACATCGAATTCAATGTATCGGACATGGCCCGGACAAAAGACTTTTATGGCCGGGCTTTTGGATGGGCTTTCACGGATTACGGCCCTAGTTATTGCGAATTCACCGACGGCCGCATAAAGGGCGGTTTCGATGCCACGGGTCCCGTCACGCCTGGCGGCCCTTTAGTTGTCCTCTACGGCAATTAGTTGTCCTCTACGGCAATGATTTGCCGGACATTTAAGCCGGCGTCGCGGCGGCCGGTGGAAAGATTGTCAAACCTATTTTTGAATTCCCCGGCGGCCACCGCTTTCATTTTTCCGACCCGGACGGCTATGGACTGGCCGTCTGGAGTGAAGCTAGGTCAGGGCAGCTTGCAGCGGAGCTACGTCAGTTGACCAAGGGCAGGAAACATACACCCGCCGAAGACCTATTGCGCGAGGGGCGCGGTGAGCGGTGATGCGGTTCGTCGTCGATGCCAGCGTCGTAATAATATATGGGGCTGACCCAGATAACGCCAATGAGGTGTTA
>JAYGEA010000259.1:0-31745 GCA_046582635.1 Alphaproteobacteria bacterium | reverse complement strand
GCCGCTCGCACAATCCCGGAACTATGGGACGTTATTGCCGAGGTCATCGAGCAGTTCAAACCAGAGCAATGCCGAAACTATTTCGCAGCCGCAGGATATGACTTGGATTAAATCGAATCCGCTCTAGCTATCGATCGAAACGCTTTGGCCCAAATAGAAATGTAGTCTTGCGTCAAATGGTAGTTCCTTACGACGATCCAAATATTGGAAACGAGGAAGTATTGATCCGCCGAATAAATTTCGAACAACACGTTGTTCCTGACGAAAACACCGGTGGGCAAAAGATATCGAGCAAAGCTTATTCGCCATCTTCCGAGCCAAACGGGGGCATGTCTGTGGATATTTTGGGATTGATGGAAAGTGACGGAATTGACTCAAAGGAATTTGTAACCACCCCAGTCTTTACCGGGTCAGTTGCCTTTAAAGCCAATGTGGCTAGAGATCTCGATTTATTAGTTGGATCCGAGCCAATTAAAGATAATCCCTATCATGGAGAAGTATGGGGCGCCCGCAGGCCAAATAGATTTTCCCCAAACCAAAAGAGGCGCTTGCAAGCAGCATCAGAATGGTTTGTCGAAATTCCTGGAGTTGCAATTATAAAATGACGTGAGCAAACTCACAATCAGATTTTTTTGCGCATAGTGTTGCACAGGGTTCAATCAATATAATTTTCAAAAAAACGTCGTCAAGTTCTTCGCCAATAACACATGTTGATCCAGCAGGATTTCCCGCCGGATGATCTTTAGGGCGCCACCCTCATCTCGCTTCAGATGATCGAAACGTTTGCCGACGTGGAAGTCGGTTTCCACGTCGGTGCGGTTGCGGTAGACCAGAAATCGCGTGGCGGCCACGATCCCGCCGTCATCCCTGGTTGCCACTTGCAAATTAGAGAACATGTGCGTGGTGCGGCTGATGGGTTCCTCGGCCCAGTGCAGGCCGGTCTGGATTTGTTTGACCCGCTGTTGCAGTTCGAACTTGCCTTCGTCGAACCAGTTCAGGTCCTGGCCTTCGCGGCTGTGTTCGCGGTCCCAATTGCCGGCCTCCTGATTGGTGGCCAGGGGCATCCAATAGCGGATGTCGTCGGCCAGCAGATCCAGCCAGGCATCGAACTGGCGGCTGTCCAGCAATTCGGCCTCGCGGCCATAGAACTGCTCCACCTCGTAACGCAACAGCAGGCCGTCGAGCAATTGTTCCCGGTCCGCCTGCATCTATTCGGCGGCCTCGGCCGAATTGGTTGGCGGATGGATACGGTTGACGGTGGGGGGGCGGTCCATGTCGGCGGCCCAGCGGGTGAAGTAGGCGCGCTGGTTCTGCTCCGAGACATCCTCGGTGGCATGGACCTCGCCGCCCAGCCATTCGGCGGGCCAACCCTTTTGCTCGTAACCCTGGCCCATGCCGTAGTGGAAATCGTGGCGCCGCGCGATGGTGCCCCGCGCGCCCTGGTGGGAGGAGCCCCAGTTCTCCATATCGTCCTGTTCCGTCAGGCCCGCGGGACCCTGATAGCGGATGACGTAATGGCGCAGGACATCCTTAACCTCGTCCGGGGCCGCCTTGGGGGCCAGGAATATCCGCCAGGTTTCCGTCTGGTGCGGGCCCGAGGGGTGCCAGGTGCCCATGGACTGCACGCCGTTGGAATAGCTGACATTGGGAAAAATCGTGCCGCCATGGCCGAACCAGCGGGCTTTTTCGCCCAGCTTGGCCTGGCGTTTGGCGTAACAGTCCCGGAAGTAGTCCTCCACCACGGCCATCTCCTGGTAGGTGGGCATATAGTCGTAATCATCCTTGAACAGCTGCCCGCGGGAAGTATGACCCTCGGGCGTGATGGCGATATTCAGCTTCCAGGCATCCCGCTGTTTGGTCACGCCGTCGTAAGTATGCCGCCCCTTGGTGCCGGCGGGGGAGAGGATGATCTGATCCACCGAGGCATGCGAAGGATTGTGATAAAAATCGCCGGCGAAGTTTTCCGCCCCGAATTTCCAGTTGCACGGCATCCGCCATTTCAAGATGCCGCCAAAGGCCTCCCACTCCCCATAACTGCCATCGGGCAGTTCGCAGTAGTCATCGAAATAAAAGCGCAGGTCACCCAGATATGCCTCGAAATCCGGCGTTTCGGCGTCCCAGCAGGCGAAAACATAGCCGCGGTAGCTGTAAACCCGCGCCTCGATCAGGCCCCATTTGGACCGGTCCAGTTCGTTGTGATAACCGCTTTCAAGCTTGGGCACGGCGATCAATTCGCCCTGGTCCGAATATGTCCAGGCATGGAAGGGGCACACGAACTTGCGGGAATTGCCCTTGTCATAGCGGCAGACCCGCATGCCGCGATGGCGGCAGTTGTTCAGGAAGACGTGCAGTTTGCCGTTGCGGTCCCGGTTGAAGATAACGCTTTCCTCGCCCGTGCGGGAAAGGATGTAGTCTTCGTTGTTGGGCACCTGGCTTTCATGGCCGACGAACAACCAGGATCGGGCGAAAACCCGCTCCAACTCGTCATCATAGATGTCGGGGCGGTGAATATGTCGCGGCTGATCAGCCCCTGACCCAGATTGACCAGATCACCGGTGTACTTGCGGGGGCTGTTAATACGCATGGGCCGTCTCCCGTCGTCAAACTTTGACATGATTTTGCAGCGGATTATTAGTTCATGGCAAGGCTCTTGCCGCCCGAACGCAGATCGCGAATGGCTTCATCCAGGCGTTCGGCCACGCCCAGTTCGCCGGCGCGCAGCCATTTGCGCGGGTCGTATTTACTTTTGTAGGGCGTGTCGTCGTCGGGATCGATCTGGAATTTGAAGGCCTTGGGGTTCTCGTCCACGTAGCCGCCGACGGCGTTGGCGAAGGCGAACTGGGTGTCCGTATCGATGTTCATCTTGAAGACGCCGTAACCGATGGCCTCCTCGATCTTGGCCTTTTCCGAGCCGGAGCCGCCGTGGAACACCAGATCCAGGGGGTTTTTGCCGGTGCCATGGGTTGAGGACACCAAATCCTGGCTGCCCTTGAGGGTTTCCGGACGCAGCCGCACGTTGCCCGGTTTGTAAACCCCGTGCACGTTGCCAAAGGAAGCGGCGACGGAGAAATGCCCGATTGGGGAGAGCCGGTCATAAGCCTGCAGAACCTCGTCTGGCTGGGTATACAGCTTGGCATTGTCGGTTTCGTCCAGGTCATGGCCGACGCCGTCTTCCTCGCCCCCGGTGACACCCAGTTCGATCTCCAGGCTCATCTCCAGGGGCACCATGCGTTGCAGATAATCGGCGCAGATGGAGAGGTTGTCCTCCAACGTCTCCTCGGACAGATCCAGCATGTGCGAGGTATAAAGCGGCTTGCCGTTGGCTTTGTAGTATCTTTCGCCCTGGGCGATCAGACCATCGATCCAGGGGAGCAGCTTGCGGTTGGCGTGATCGGTGTGCAGGACCACGCAGACACCGTAATATTCGGCCAGCAAATGCACATGCTGGGCGGCCGCAACGGCGCCCATGACCTTGGCCGTATTGCCATCCACCATGCCCTGGCCGGCGAAAAACTGCGCCCCGCCGTTGGAAAGCTGAACAATGATGTCTGATTTGTTGCGCGCCGCCGCCTCCAATACCGCGTTCACGGAATTTGTGCCCACAACGTTCACCGCCGGCAGGGCATAGGCGCCGCCCTTGCACGCCGCCAACAGTGCCTTATAATCATCGCCGTACACCACGCCTAGTTTTATCCCCGTCATCGCCCGTTTTTCTCCCATTATTTTCCGTTCCGCGCCGCCGTCCTTGTTAGCATCCCAAGGGCTGATACCAAAGTACGGTGATATGACAACCTATCAAGTTTGCAGCAGCCATTACCCCGGTTGTTTACCCTTGTCAGTCGAACCGGCAAAGCCATTGCGCCCGCTGTTTACGGCCTGGAAACCTTTTTACCCAAGAATCAGGCGAATTTTTTCAGTTTCGGCGGCGAAATCAAACTGTGGGAGATCCGCACCATACTTGTTCCCGATACAGTAGCGAGAGCGCCGTCCGCGGAGGAATTACAAGATCCGCGCAATTTTTCTCCGGCTGATCTTCATAGCGAGGGACAGCGCGCTATTTACAACTGGTACCTGGGCCAGGCAGCGGGTGGCGGCATACCCATGCGCCGCAATTTCGAACCCATAGATTTTCCTATATTTCTGCCATTCCTGGTGCTGGTTGACGTGGAAGAGGCGCCCCGGCGCTATCGTGTTCGCCTGGTCGGCACCAAAGTGGTGGATGCCCGCGGCCGCGACGGCACGGGCGACTATTATGACGAGGTTGATGGCGCCAATCTGGCGATAAAACGGATCGAGGATATTATCGAAAGTCGAGAGCCGCGATTTGAAACCGACGTGCCCATGACCTGGTCGCCGAAGAATTTCAAAATTTACAGCGTCCTGAGTATCCCGCTGTCGTCCGACGGCGCCAAGGTGGACAAAATTATGTACTGCCTTGATTTTGAGTAATCGGCGTCTGCTCCACCGGTGAATACACGGTGCCCCGGCCAGCACCGCGGCATGGCCGGCCACGAAGCGTTCGTCACGTTTCGAAATGAGTTCGCCGAAGGATTGATCGCGAGCTTCCGCCTATCGCCAGATATCACGGCGCCAGCGCCAGGTGATGGCACCGGTAAACAGGATGCCGAGTAGGGCATAAAGCCAGACCGTGGTGGCAAATCCAGTCAGCTCCACCAGGCCGCCCGCCGCCAGCAGGCCCAGGGGCAGGCCGTAGACGGCCAGCATGCGCACCCCCATGATGCGGCCCCGGAACCGCTCCGGGGTAATCTGCAACAAGGTCACGGACATGGCGATCATGGCCAGGCTTTGCAGGACGCCGATGATCAACAGCACCCAGAAGCCGGACCATTTGGTCTCCGAAACGGCAAACACCGCCAGGGTCAGATACCAGACCATGATACCGATCACCATGATCCGGCCGGGCCGCCGCAGACCGCCCCCGAGGATCATCGCGATGGAACCCAGCAAGGCGCCGACAGCGTATCCGGCCACCAGATGGCCCAACCCGTTCTGATCAATGGCGTAAATTTCCTTGGCCACATAGGGCAACAGGCCCATGGAAATGGGGTAGGCCGTCAGATTGACCTGAAAGGCCAGCAGCATCAGGGCCAGAACCTGCGGGGTTTGCCGAATATAGGCCAGGCCGGCCTTTAACTCCTGCCAGGGGGCCGCCCTGCCGCCGCCGGCATTGGCTTTGGGTCCGGCAACACCAAAGGTCAGGGCCAGACTGAATAAGTAGAGAGCGACAACGCACATATAGGCCGGGCCAATGCCCAAGGTAGCGAACAGGCCGGCCCCGGCCAGGGCGCCGGCGATACGGGCCGAGTCCATGGTGGTGCGCGACAGCCCGATGGCCTTGGCCAGCCAGCCGGGCGGCACGGTGTCGCCGATCAGGGAATTCCGCATCACCAGATCCGAGGGCCGTACCAGCCCCGCCAGCAAGCCAATGGCCAGCACCCAATAAGGGCTCAGACTATCCAGCAGGGCCAGAACCATGATGCCGAGGGCCAGGACCACATAGCTGGCCCGCATGATGCACAGGACCAGGCGGCGGCCGACCCGATCGGCGATCACGCCGAACAGAGGTGAAATCAATGTGCCCAGAAACTGCAAGGAGCCGAAGGCAGTCAGCAGCAGGACCGAACCTGTTTCGACCAGCACATACCAACCCAGGATCAGGGTTTCCATCTCGAACGCCCAGGAGGTTAGCAAATCCGCCGGCCATTGAAAGCGGAAGCTGCGCACGGAAAACGGCGCCAGGGCAGAGCCGCGCCCCTCCCCCGTCACCATGGCTTACGCCACCGGCTTGTCAGAAAGTTGGCCGTTAGATCGGTTCCGGGCAATTCTGACCCATATGACCGAAACCGCTCTAGATAGAAGACTGTCAGGTAGATGAGTTGATCCGCCGGATTGCGCTGACCGGGGCATTGTCGTGTTCGGCCCGGTCCAGCACCTCGGAAAAGCCATGCAGGGAGACCTGCATGTCGAACGCATTGGCATGCAAAAATCGCCAATCATCCACGAACAGGCCCACATGGCCGGGGAAAAATACCAGGTCTCCTTCCTCAAGATTGGAAAAATCCTGATTGTCGGCCATGGGCACTTCCTCGCCCACATCCCGCTGTTGCAGATCGCTGTCCCTGGGCACGGCGATGCCCGCCATGCCCAGGGCCATTTGCACCAGGGATGAACAATCAACCCCCTGAGCGGTACGCCCGCCCCATAAGTATGGCACGCCGATAAATTTGATCGCCGTGCCCACAACGTCCTGGGTGCTGTATTCCAAGGATACCAGATGCCGCGAATGCAGCCAGTGACCGCAGGCCGTGCGGCAAAACCGGCCCGAAATATCCACCACCTTGACCCGTGACGACATTGAAATAGTGCCCGACGCGGGACGTTTCAGATCCGGTTCGGTGTAGAGGTGGCTATGCAGGGCGGCAATTTGATGGTCGGGCCGGGGCAGGTTGGCCGCCAGATCGGCGCTGGGAACATAACCCACGTAGCCATCCGTCAGGTTCTGCCCCCAGGACCAGCCGTCCCGATCTTCGTAAACCTGGAATACCTCGCCATAAATCATTTGGCTTTCCAGCCCGGCCCCGGGATTTGGGCTGAACCGCAGGGGCGCGCCGTCCCGGATCACCGTGCGCGGGGCGCCGACGGCATAGCGCTCGGCCTTGACGTGATCGCGCAGCCAATCCGCCGCCAGATCGTCCCGTGCCGGTGTAATGCGCCGGTCCATGGTTTTAGAATTTCACCCCTCAAAGCGGCCCATCAAATGTTCTCGGATGCCGATACCACCCATTCGGAAAAATCACTGAGAAAGACCGAACCCTTGACCGTCCGCTGGATCAAGACGTTGCGTTTATCGCTGTCATCCCGTTTGCGCCGGGTGTAATCGGCCCGCCCCAGGGTATCGAGGGCGCGGACCACGGCCGGTTTCGATATGCGCAAGGTGGCGGCCAGTCCGCGCACCGTATGGGGCGGCGGGACCAGGTAAACTTGCAAAATAATCGCCATTTGCCGGGCTGACAGGTCCGGTCCATCGGATCTGACCGATGCCGAAAGGGCTTCGTGCCAAAGTTTCAGTGCCTGCTGTGTCGTCAGTTTCATTGTCATGTCCCCTCCTCCATATCCGCCGCGCCATACGCCGCACCATATGTCACAGCCTAATCATGCCGGTACCGAAGTGAAAATTCAGTGAATACGAATAAGAAAATCAGATCAACCCTTTTCACGCGCAATAATGCGCGGCGTCACTGTCGTCAGCGGCCTGTCAGCCATAGCGCGCCGACAGCATGGCGAACAGGGCACGCATGGCCAGCCCCTCGCCCCCGGCGGGTCGGCCGGGGCGGTCCTTGTCGTTCCAGCCATAGGTATCAATATGCATCCAGCGGCTTGGTTCATCGACGAACGATTGCAAATACAGGGCGGCGGTTATGGCGCCGCCGAAGCCGCCGTCCGAAACGTTGTTCAAATCGGCCACCTTGCTTTTCAACAATTCCCGATAGGGGCCGTGCAGGGGCAGCCGCCAGGTCGGATCGTCGGTGTCCACGCCCGCCTGTTGCAAGGCCGCCCAGAGATCATCACTCCCCGTGAATACCGCCGGCAGATCCGTGCCCAGGGCCACCCGGGCGGCGCCGGTCAGGGTGGCCATGTCGATGATCAGGTCCGGATCCTCGCCCTCCGCCTCGGCCAGGGCGTCGCACAGCACGATACGGCCTTCGGCATCGGTGTTGCCTACTTCAACGCTTAAACCCTTGCGGGTGGCGATAACATCGCCGGGGCGGTAGGCATTGCCGGATACGGAATTCTCCACCGCCGGGATCAGCACGCGCAGGCGGACCGGCAGGTTTGCCGTCATGATCATCGCGGCCAGGCCCAGAACCGTCGCCGCCCCGCCCATGTCTTTCTTCATTTTCAACATACCGGCGGCGCCCTTGAGGTCCAGGCCGCCGGTGTCGAAACAGACACCCTTGCCCACCAAGGTCAGGCGTGGATGGCCGTCTTCGCCCCAACGCAGATCGATCAAGCGCGGCGGCCGGGAGGAGGCCCGGCCGACGGCATGAATGGCGGGATAATTGGCCGCCAGCAAATCATCGCCAACGGTGACCTCGCAGGTGCCGCCCATCTCGCCCACCAGCACCGCCGCCGCGTCCGCCAGCTCCTCCGGCCCCATGTCGGAGGCGGGCGTATTGATCAGGTCACGGGCCAGGAAGGCGCCCTTGATGGCGCCCGCGAGGGCGTCGCCATCGGCCTGCTCGGGCAGACAGAGCCGAGCCGGGGCGCCGTCCTCCGTGTCATCGCGATACCGGGTAAAGCGATAGCCGGCCTGGGCCCAGGCCAGGGCCGCCATCTGCGCCTGGGCCGGGCTCAACCCGCCCTCGATACGGTAGCTGCCAGCCGGCAAGGCCTTGGCCAAGGTGCCGAAGCACCAATAGTCGCCGATCTGATCGCCGCCCGTGCCCAAACCCAACAGCACGCCGGCCAAACCGCCGCCCTCGCCAGGAAGAACCAGGTGCTTGCCCGCCTGGGCGGAAAAGCCGTTGCTCTCGCACCAGGCCGCCCCCCCACGTTCGGCCAGCCAAGCAGCCAAATCGTCGCCGGGCAGGGGCCAGATCGGGATAGCTTTGGGGTCAAGTTCATTTTCAATGTTGGCGGTCACGGCCGGCTCCCTATACAAATCAGTTTCGTGAGTCATACAACATCGAACGGATGGACGCGATGCCCGGCTATGGTTTGATCATTGGCGACAAGCACTTATCGTCCTGGTCCCTGCGGCCCTGGTTGCTGCTGCGGCAGTTCGACCTAGCATTCCAGGAAAAGGTGGTGCGGCTGGACCAGCCAGACACCCGGCAAAATATCCTGAAGTTTTCCCCCGCCGCCCGCGTCCCGATCCTGCTGGCCGGTGACCTAACCATTTGGGACAGCCTGGCCATCATCGAATTCATTGCCGAACGGCACCCCGACCTGGCGGTCTGGCCCCCGCGATCCAGCCCATCGGGCCCAGGCCCGTGTCATGGCGGCGGAAATGCATTCCGGGTTCGCGGCCCTGCGCGAAGACCTGCCGTTTGAGCTGCAAAAGCGTGCCCCGCTTGGGAAACTGCGCCAGGCAGTCGAAGATGATATTGACCGCATTTGCGAAATCTGGCGCCAGGGACGGCGGTAATTTGGGGCGGGGGGCAAATTTCTGTTTGGGGATATTTGTGCCGCGGACGTCATGTATGCCCCCGTCGCGGTGCGCTTCAAGCTCTACGGCATCGCCCTGTATGATGTTTGCCAGGCCTATGTCGAGGCGTTGTATTCATTGCCCGCTTTGCAGGAATGGCTGGCGGCGGCCGCCTTGGAAACGCCGCTCTCAGGGTAAGGCGCCGATTTCCTTGTAATAGCGCCTGGCCCCCTCGTGCAAGGGAATGGCCAGGCCGTCCAGGGCGCTTTGCAATTGAATTTGCCGGCCCACGGGATGGCCGTTGTCCAGCACCCGGCGGGTCGAAGGGTGCCACAGGGCGCGGGTCATTTCATAAACCTTGGTCGCGTCAAGACGGGTGGAAACCAGCCATTGCGCCCCGACGCTCAACGTCTTGGTCTCGCCCACGTTGCGATAGACGCCGGCTGGCAGGGTGGCGGGCACAAAAAACAGAAACTTCTTGCGCAATTCGTCCGTGGCCGGGCCGTGGATCGGCAATAGGGTGATGTTGCTCTGCTCCGCCAGGTCTTGCAGGGCCGGCACCGGGGTGCCGGCGATATTAAAAAACGCATCAACCTTGCCCAGGCGCAAGTAGTCGGCGCTGTCGCCCAGATCGAAATGCACCGCCCTGTAATCGGCCAAACCCAGGCCGTGGGCCGCCATGATCACTTCCGCGTCCAGGGCCGTGCCCGAACCCACCGCGCCCAGAGAGACCCGCTTGCCGTGCAGATCCTCGAGGGCATAGATGCCGCTGTATTTGCGCACCACCAGCTGCACCAGTTCGGGATACAGGGTGGCAATGACCCGCAGGCTGTCATAGGGCGCCCCGCCGCGAAAACGGCCCAGGCCGTGGAAGGCCATGTAGGCGACATCCGCCTGGCTCAACCCGGATTCCACCGCCCCCTGGGCGATCAGGCGGACATTCTCGACCGAGCCCTTGCTGGCCTGCCCCACGGCGATCAACCCCGGCACCCCGCAGGAGCCGCCATCGACACAATCGCGGGAGCCCGGCGGATTGGAGATGGCCGAGGCGATCAGCGCGCCGATGGGAAAATAGGTACCGTCCGTGCTGCCCGTGACAATACGGAAATAGCCGCCGTTGCCGGCATTGGCCTTTGTGGCTGTTGTGGTGGATATCATCAGGTTTACGGTGAGCAGAAGGATCAGGCCCAAAAGCGCTATGATCCGCCGCGAGATTGCCGGTAAGCCGCCGGCCGATTTGAAAATCTCACAAACCGTGTTGTTCCACATATTGGAACTTATACGACCGAATTCCCAGCTCCGCCAGTGGCGAAGATCATCTTGGCCCGTCAGCTACTTTCTTCCACCTTAAGCCGCCAGCCGTCACCGTGGGAGACCACATGACCGGCGGTGGGGGCGGCGAAATGAGTGCCGAAGACCATGACGTCGTTGTCGCCATAGCGGGCCAGGAAATCCTTGCGGGTTTGTTTGGCGCCGTCCACGTCGTAATCGAACTTGCTGGATTTATCCGGCAGGCTGATTTGGATGGGATGGTGCATCATATCGCCGGTGATCACCGCGCGGTGCCCGGCCGAATTTATCACCACGCTGACATGCCCCGGTGTGTGGCCGGGCGTCGGTTCCAGCTGTATTTCTTCGGTGACCTGATGGTCCACTTCGACCAAAAGATGCAGGCCGGCATCGATCACGGGGCGGATGGAATCCTGATTGACGGCGGCGCTATCGATCACCGCCTCGGCGATTTCCAGATCAATGTCGCCGGCGATCTCGGTGATGGTCTCCTGTTGCCAATGTTCCCATTCAACGCGGCCGAACAGATATTGCGCATTCGGGAAGGTGGGGACCCATTGGCCGTCCACCAACATGGTGTTCCAGCCCACGTGATCCACATGCAGATGGGTGCACAGCACTATGTCGATGCTGTCGGGGGCATAGCCGGCCGCCGTCAGGTCAGCCAGGAATGGTCCCTGCAAATTGCTCCAGGCGGCATTGCCGCGGGTTTTGTCGTTGCCGACGCAGGTATCCACGATGATCCGCTTGCCCTGGGATTCAACAACAAAAGCCTGAATGCAGGAAATCAATTCGCCCTCGGGCGTGGCGAAATGCGGTTGCAGCCAGGTCTCGCCCAGAATGTCTTCCGTGCTCAGGTTGCGGTAGCCAAACTCCGGTGTGCGCACCGCGCGCATCTCGACAATGCGGGTAATCCTGACATCGCCGATTTGCCAACTTGCCGCGGTCATTTCCCAGGCCCTCCCTATGTGTGGTTGGCTCAAGACTAGTTCGCGCGGGCATTTAAACCAACCTGAATTGGCAGGCGGCGGGCAAGTCACCATTGTCGTCGGCAATGGAATACGACTTCAAAAACATGCGGCAGCTGATGCAAGAATTCATTCCCCACATGGCGGCCATGGGGCTGGAACTGCTGTCCATGGACGACGATGGGGCGGTTGGCAAAATCCCCTATCGCGATGAATTTGTCGGCGACCCCGACACCGGCGTGGTGCATGGCGGCGTGGTGACCGTGCTGTTGGATAGCTTGAGCGGCATGTGCATCGTGCCCATTTCGGGACGCCTGGCGAAAACCGCCACCCTGGACCTGCGCATTGACTACCTCAAACCCGCCGCGCCCAGGGAAGACATCTTCGCCAAGGTGCATTGCTACCGGGCCACCAAAAACATCGCCTTTACCCGGGGCATGGCCTATCAGGGCGATATTGACGACCCCATCGCGCATGCGGCCGGTTCGTTCATGTTGACCCGATCATGAGTTGGGCCGTGAACTGGGTCGTGAATTGGGCATGAAACTGGCGGATGGCATTGCCGCGGCGCGACAGAGCGGTGATTTGCAGTCCCTGATGGCGGCAGTGCCATACTTCCGCTGGCTTGGCCTGAAGGCGGAGCGTCGGGGGCGGAGCTGATCACTATTCTGCCGTTTCAGGAGATGCTGATCGGCAACCCCATGCTGCCGGCCCTGCACGGCGGCGTCACTGGTGCCTTGTTGGAATGCGCCGCGACCATTTCCCTGATCGGGGCCATGGACGAGGCCAAATTGCCGCGCATTATCAACATACGGTGGAATATCTGCGGCCCGGCCGGGCCGAGGATTGTTTCGCCACGGGGATCGTCACCAAACAGGGGCGCCGGGTCGCCAACGTGCGGGCCATGGCCTGGCAGGGGGACCGCAACCGCCTGTTCGCCGCCGCGTCGGCCCATTTCATGATGATCTGATCGACACACTTGATCGAAATGACAGTCAAAATTGTTCGCTGCCGCCCGCTTTCTGTTATGCTCAGTGACGTGAATCAGCATGCGAAGATGTTATGAAGCTAACCATTGAACGATCCGCTCTGCTGCGTGCCCTGGGCCATGTCCAAAACGTGGTTGAACGGCGCAATACCATTCCCATTCTTTCCAACGTGCAGTTGGTCGCGGATACGGAGACGGGCGGCTTGCGCCTGACCGCCACCGATCTTGACTTGGCCATCTTGGAAGGGGCACCGGCGGAGGTGCTGCAACCGGGCGGCACCACGGCACCGGCGCATATGTTGCACGATATTGTCCGAAAACTGCCCGACGGGGCCCAGGTGGAACTGGACACCGGCGCTGATGACGGCCGCTTGAGCGTGCGCGCCGCGCGTTCTAAATTCGCCCTGTCCTGTCTGCCGCGCGAGGATTTCCCGGTCATGGCGGATGACGACCTGCCGCACCAGTTCTCCGTGCCCACGGCTGATCTGCGCCGCCTGATCGAAAAGACCCGGTTCGCCATTTCAACGGAAGAAACCCGCTATTACCTGAACGGCATCTATCTGCACGCGCCCGAGGACGCCCCGGTGCTGCGCGGCGTGGCCACCGACGGCCACCGTCTGGCCCATGTGGATATTGACCGGCCCAACGGCGCCGCCGCCATGCCCGGCGTGATCCTGCCGCGCAAGGCCGCCCTGGAAGTGCTGAAATTGCTCGATGACAGCAGCAATCAAGGGGGGGGCCAGGGCGCGGATATGGTGGAGATTGCCTTGTCGGACGGCAAAATCCGATTTTCCTTCGGCACTATCGTTCTGACATCAAAGCTGATCGACGGCACATTTCCCGATTACCAGCGGGTGATCCCGTCGGGCAATGATAAGCGCATGGAAGTTGACTGCAAAAGTTTCCAGGCGGCCGTGGACCGGGTGGCCACCATCAGTTCGGAGAAATCCCGCGCCGTGAAAATGGCGGTCAACGGCAACACGGTGACCCTGTCGGCTAATAATCCCGAACAGGGCAGCGGCACCGATGAAGTGCCCGTGACCTTCAACGGAGAGGGAACTTTGGAAATCGGCTTCAATGCCCGCTATCTCCTCGACATCGCCAGCCAGATCGAGGGCGAAAATATCTCCTTCGACCTGTCCGACGGCGCCTCGCCGACCATTGTCAGGGACGCCGCCGATCCGGGCGCCCTGTACGTCCTGATGCCCATGCGCGTCTGACTGCGAGACCGACTGCGAGACTGCGGCGCGAAGGCTCTATTTCAGGCCTAATTCCCGGTCAAAAAGCGTGCGAATTGCAGGCTTTTCTGTTATTCTGTTTTACTGACAAGGCTGGTTGTGATTCTGCCTCGCTTCAGCCTCGCCGGGACGGCATTTTTCGCCATGAATTATGCCGTATGAAACAAACATCAAAGTGGCGATAATATGAAGCTCACTATGGAACGGTCGGCTCTTTTGCGCGCCTTGTGGCATGTGCAAAACGTTGTCGAGCGGCGCAATACCATCCCGATTTTGTCCAACGTGCTCCTGGTCGCGGATACGGTGACGGGCGGGGGTTTGCGCCTGACCGCCACCGATCTTGACCTGGCCATCGTTGAAACGGTGGCGGCGGACGTGCACCAAGCGGGCGGCACCACCGCGCCGGCCCATATCCTGCACGACATCATCCGCAAGCTGCCCGACGGCGCCCAGGTGGAACTGGACAGTAGCGCCGGTGACGGCCGGTTGAGCGTTCGCGCCGCGCGCTCCAAGTTCGCGCTATCCTGTCTGCCGCGGGAGGATTTCCCCGTCATGGCGGACGGTGATCTGCCGCACCGATTTTCCCTGCCAGGGGCCGATTTACGGCGTCTGATCGAAAAGACCCGGTTCGCCATCTCGACCGAGGAAACCCGGTATTATCTGAACGGCATCTATCTGCATGCACCCGAAGACGCACCGGTGCTGCGCGGCGTGGCGACAGATAGTCACCGTCTGGCCCATATTGAGGTTCCCCTGCCCCAGGGCGCGGCTGGCATGCCTGGCGTCATCGTGCCGCGCAAGGCTGCCCTGGAAGTGCTGAAATTGATCGAAAGTGGCGACAGCAAGGGGGAGGGCGCGGTGGAAATCGCCCTTTCGGACAGCAAAATCCGCTTTGCGCTGAATGGTTTGGGGGGCGATATTATCCTGACCTCGAAATTGATCGACGGCACATTCCCCGATTATCAGCGGGTGATCCCGGTGGGCAACGACAGCCTGATGGAGGTTGATTGCAAGATTTTCTCGGCCGCCGTGGACCGGGTGGCAACCATCAGTTCCGAGAAGTCCCGCGCCGTGAAGCTGGCCGTGAATAGCGATACCGTGGTGCTGTCCGCCAACAATCCCGAACAGGGCAGCGGCACCGACGAAGTCGCTGTCAATTTCGACGGCCCCGAGGGCCTGGAGATTGGCTTCAACGCCCGTTATCTGTTGGACATTGCCGGGCAGATCGAGGGCGAGAATGTTTGCTTCGACCTCTCCGATGGTGCCTCGCCCACAATCATTCGGGATGCCGCGGATCAGGGCGCCTTGTACGTCCTGATGCCCATGCGGGTTTGAGAGGGCATTTGCTGGCCGCGCGCGAAAACGCTATCGACACAACGGATGCCGCCGCGCCCTGCGCTTTGCAACGGCTGCGCTTGAGCAATTTTCGCAATTACCAACAGTTGGCCTTGGATATTTCCGCGCCTGTCGTCGTTCTCAATGGCGCCAATGGCGCGGGCAAGACCAATTTGCTGGAAGCGATTTCGTTCCTCTCCCCCGGCCGCGGCCTGCGCCGCGCCCGCCTCCGTGATGTGCAGTTGCAAGGCGTCCAAAAAAGCGGCGCCGCGGATACCACGGATACTGTTCATGCGGGCTGGGCGGTGGCGGCTACCGTGGCCGCGCCGATGGGTCCGGTAAAGATCGGCAGCAGCCTGACCAAAACGGAGACTGGCACCGACAGGCGCGTGGCCCGTCATGACGGCGCCGCGATCCCGCCGGCCAATCTGGCCGCCATCGTCGGCGTGCAATGGCTGACGCCGCAAATGGATCGTCTGTTCCAGGACGGCCCCTCTTCCAGGCGGCGGTTTCTCGATCGCCTTGTTTTGGGTTTGGACCCCGATCACGGCCGGCGGGTTGGGGCCTATGAACGCAGCATGCGGGAGCGGGCGAAACTATTGCGCGACGCCGCGAATAACGATCCGGCCTGGCTGGGCGCGCTGGAGGCGCGCATGGCGGCCGACGGGGTCGCGGTGGCGGCGGCCCGGCGCGAAGCCATGGCCCGGCTGCAACGGCTGCTGGCGGAGACGCCGGGATGCTTTCCCCGGCCGGGCCTGGCCATTGAAGGCCGTCTCGAAAGTTGGCTGGAGGCGTACCCGGCGGTCGAAGTGGAGAGCCGCTTTGCCGCCCTGTTGGCGGATAACCGCCGCCGGGACGGCGAGGCGGGCGGCACGCGCGATGGTCCGCACCGGTCCGATCTGGCGGTGCGGCATTTGGACAAGGATCAAGCGGCGGGGCTATGCTCCACCGGCGAGCAAAAGGCCTTGTTGATCTCGGTCATCCTGGCCAATGCGCAGGCGGAGGCACAACGCCGGGGCGCGGCGCCGATCCTGTTGCTGGACGAGGTCGCGGCCCATTTGGATCAAACCCGGCGCGAGGCGCTGTTCGATGAAATTCTGGCCCTGGGCGGCCAGACCTGGTTAAGCGGCACGGACCGCGCGCTGTTCACGGCCCTGTCGGGCCAGGCGCAATTCGTGGCTGTGGAAAATGGACATGCAGTGGTGGAAGGGTAGGTTGGCTTGAGCGAATCGGTATTGGACGATGTAAATGCAGACGCGGGGATGGACTACGATGCCTCCTCGATCAAGGTGCTGCGCGGTTTGGATGCGGTGCGCAAGCGCCCGGGCATGTATATCGGCGACACCGATGACGGCTCCGGCCTGCACCATATGATTTACGAGGCCGTGGACAACGCCATCGACGAGGCTCTGGCTGGCCATGCCGACAAGGTTCAGGTGATCCTCAATCCCGACGGTTCCGCCACCATCAATGACAATGGCCGGGGTATTCCGACGGAAATTCACGCGGAGGAAGGCGTCTCCGCCGCCCAGGTCATCATGACCGAGCTGCACGCGGGCGGTAAATTCGATCAGAATTCCTATAAGGTTTCGGGCGGCCTGCACGGTGTCGGAATATCCGTGGTCAACGCCCTGTCCTCGAACCTGGAGCTGCGCATCTGGCGCGGCGGCGAGGAACATTTCATGATCTTTCATGATGGCGTGCCCCAGGCGCCCCTGGCCGTGGTCGGCTCCGCCGAGGGGCGGACCGGGACGGAGGTGACATTTTCGCCATCGACGGCGACGTTCACCAAAATCGAATTCGATTATGGCACCTTAATCCACCGTCTGCGCGAACTGGCGTTTCTGAATTCCGGCGTGCTGGTGGTGCTGCGCGATGAGCGCGGGGTGGAGCCCAAGGAGGATATTTTCCAGTTTGAGGGCGGCATCGGCGCTTTCGTGGAATATCTCGACCGCAACAAAGCCGCCGTGCACGAGGCGATCGCCATCTCGGGCGACCGTAATTCGGGAACGGGTGATGGCGTTACCATTCGCGTGGATTGCGCTCTGCAATGGAACGACAGCTATCACGAAAACGTCCTTTGCTATACCAACAACATCCCCCAGCGGGACGGCGGCACCCATCTGGCCGGCCTCCGCTCGGCCCTGACCCGGACCGTGAACAGCTATGCCAATTCGTCCGGCCTGACGAAAAAGGAAAAGGTCTCCCTCAGCGGCGATGACGCCCGCGAGGGCCTGACCTGTATTCTATCCGTGCAGGTGCCCGATCCGAAATTCAGTTCCCAGACCAAAGACAAATTGGTCTCCTCCGAGGTGCGCCCGGTGGTGGAAAGCCTGATCAGCGAAAAACTGGAACAGTGGTTCGAGGAGCACCCCGCCGATGCCCGCAAGGTTGTCGGCAAGGCATTGGATGCCGCCATTGCCCGCGAGGCGGCGCGCAAGGCCCGCGATCTGACCCGGCGCAAGGGCGCCCTGGATATATCGTCCCTGCCGGGCAAGCTGGCTGATTGTCAGGAGCGCGACCCGGCCAAGTGCGAATTGTTCCTGGTGGAGGGCGACAGCGCCGGCGGCTCCGCCAAACAGGGCCGGGTGCGCCATAACCAGGCGGTGCTGCCCCTGCGCGGCAAGATCCTCAATGTGGAGCGGGCCCGCTTCGACAAGATGCTGTCGTCAACCGAAATCGGCACCTTGATCACGGCGCTCGGCACGGGCATTGGTCGGGACGACTTCAATATCGAGAAACTGCGCTATCACAAAGTCATCATCATGACCGACGCGGAC
The DNA here is from genome assembly GCA_046582635.1 of Alphaproteobacteria bacterium. GTDB lineage: Bacteria > Pseudomonadota > Alphaproteobacteria. The sequence goes on along the minus strand of JAYGEA010000259.1, from coordinate 13,977 downwards.
GTGGACGGGGCCCATATCCGCACGCTGCTGCTGACGTTCTTCTACCGGCAGATGCCCGAGATCGTGGAGTGCGGACATCTCTATATCGCCCAGCCGCCACTGTACAAAGTTTGGCGCGGCAGCTCCGGGGCGGGGCGGTATCTGAAGGATGACGGGGACCTGCAGGGCTATCTGATCGATGAAGGCCTGCGCGACGCGGTGCTGAACCTGCATGACGGCAGCCAGCGCGCGGGCCCGGATCTGCGCGATCTGGTGGACCATGCCCGCCGCGCCGGCGCCCTGTTGGAAGCGGTGGGCCGCCGCTATAACCAGAAATTGGTGGAGCAAGCCGCCATTCTGGGCGTCCTGCGCCCGGACGTGATCGAGGACCGGGAACAGGCCGGGCAGGTGGCGCAATATTTAGCTGACCGCCTGGATGGCCTGGAGGCGGAGGAAGAACGGGGCTGGACCGGGGAAGCGGCCGCCGACGGCGGCTATACCCTGCAACGCAGCACCCGCGGCGTGGCGGAAACCCATGTCATCAACGCCACCTTGATCCGCAGCGGCGAGGCCCGGCAATTGGACGCCATGGCCACGGAACTGCAGGAGACCTACGAACGCCCCGCGACCTTGGTGCGCAAGGATGACGAGATCCGCATTACCGGCCCTCTCGATCTGCTGGCGACGGTTTTGAAACTGGGCCAAAAGGGTTTGTCCGTGCAGCGCTACAAGGGCCTGGGCGAGATGAACCCGGAACAATTGTGGGAAACCACCCTGGATCCGGATGCCCGTACCTTGCTGCAGGTCCAGGTCAAGGAACTGGACGACGCGGACGAGGTCTTTTCCACCCTCATGGGAGATGTGGTGGAACCGCGCCGGGAGTTCATCCAAACCAATGCCCTGAACGTGGTCAACCTGGACATATAGACCGTGCGGGAAGCGCCCGCGGCAAAGCCCGCCCGAAAGGCGAGCCGGGGCTGGCTCGCGCGGATTTTCTATTGGCTTGTTGTCTTCATGGTTTGGGGCGTCATTGCCGCCATGGGGGTGATCGTCTGGTACGCCTATGATCTGCCGTCGGTCGATAAACTCTCGGCCATTCAGCGCAAACCCTCTGTCACCCTGCTGGATCACAAGGGCCGCAAGATAGCCGAGTTCGGTGATGTCTACGGCGTGCCGGTGCAATTGGCGGAATTGCCGAAACATCTGCCCAACGCCGTGGTGGCCACGGAAGACCGGCGCTTTTACAGCCATTTCGGGGTCGATCCCATCGGCCTGGCCCGGGCCATGGTCAACAATGTGCTGGCCGGCCGCGTGGTTCAGGGCGGCAGCACCATCAGCCAGCAATTGGCCAAAAATGTCTTTCTCACCCATCAGCGGACCCTGAAGCGCAAGGTTCAGGAATTCCTGCTGGCCCTGTGGCTGGAGGCGAATTTCTCCAAGCTGCAGATCCTGACCCTGTATTTGAACCGGGTTTACCTGGGCGCCGGCGCCTATGGCGTGGATGCCGCCGCGCGGCGTTATTTCTCCAAACCGGCATCAAAGGTCAATCTGGCCGAGGCCGCCATGCTGGCGGGTCTATTGAAGGCCCCCTCGCGTCTGGCCCCGACCCGCAATTTGGCCGCGGCGCGGAAGCGGGCGGCGTTGGTTCTGAACAACATGGTGGACGTGGGCTTTATCGAACCCGCCGCCGCGCAAGCGGCCAAGAAAAATCCCGCCGGCCTGCGTCGGGGCCGGGGAGCGATTGGCGGCCCGGCGGGGCAACCGGCGCGCTATTTCGCCGATTGGGTGATGGACCGTTTAACCGATTATCTGGGGCCGACGGACCGAAATTTGGTGATCCGCACAACTTTGGACCGGGATCTGCAGCACATGGCGGAGGCGGCCATGGCCAGGCTGTTCAAGGGTGTGGCCGCGAAGCGCAAGATCGGTCAGGGGGCTTTGCTGGCCATGGCCGCCAGCGGCGCCGTGCGGGCCATGGTGGGGGGGCGGAACTATGGCAAAAGCCAGTACAACCGCGCCACCCAGGCCCGGCGGCAACCGGGGTCCGCCTTCAAGCCGTTTGTCTTTCTGGCCGGGCTGGAAAATGGCCTGCGGCCGGACACACAATTCACCGACAAGCCCATTACAATCGACGGCTGGTCGCCGAAAAACTATGCCGGCAAGTATCGCGGCCGCATTACCTTCGCCCAGGCTCTGGCCTATTCCTCCAATTCGGTTGCGGTACAGGTCTCGGAAGGCGTGGGCCGGGACAAGGTCATTGCTGCCGCCCGGCGCCTTGGCCTGACCTCCCGCATCCCGAACCATCCCTCCATGGCGCTCGGAACGGCTGAGGTCGGATTGATGGAAATGACCGCCGCCTACGCCGCCCTGGCCAACAAAGGCATCGGTGCGCTGCCCCATGGTATTCTGGAAGTTCGGGACGGCCGGAACAATCTTCTCTATCGCCGCCATGGCTCGGGCCGGGGACAGGTGGCCCGGCCCTGGCATGTGGCCGAGCTGGGACAGATGCTGGCCAGAACCATTCGCATCGGCACCGGCCGCAATGCCCGGCTGGGGCGCCCGGCCGCCGGCAAGACGGGGACCAGCCAGGATTATCGGGATGCCTGGTTTCTTGGTTACACATCGCATCTTGTCGCCGGCGTCTGGCTGGGCAATGACAATGGCGCGCCCATGAACCGGGTCACGGGGGGCGGCGCCCCGGCGCGTCTATGGCGGGATTTCATGCTGGCGGCGCACAAGGGCCTGCCGGCGCGCTCGTTGCAGCGGCCAAAGGGGCGCGCGCCGGCGGGGCAGCAGGGCAAGACTTTTTTTGATAGGCTGTGGAAGAGTTTGGGCAGCGGCGGCAGTTCCAGCCCAACGAAAAATTCGAACGGCCAATTTAACAGGGATCATCCATAAATATGGATACATTCGATTACATCATCGTCGGGGCCGGCACCGCCGGTTGCGTTCTGGCCAACCGCCTGTCCGCCGACCCCGACACGACCGTGCTGTTGCTGGAAGCGGGCGGCAAGGACAATTATCACTGGATCCATATCCCGGTCGGCTATCTCTACACCCTGGGTAATCCGCGCACGGACTGGTGCTACAAGACCGAGGCCGAGCCAGGCCTGAACGGGCGCGCCATCGACTATGCCCGGGGCAAGGTGCTGGGCGGCTGTTCCTCCATCAACGGCATGATCTACATGCGCGGCCAGGCCCGGGACTATGACCAGTGGCGGCAAATGGGCAACGTGGGCTGGTCCTGGGACGATGTCTTGCCCTATTTCCGCAAGACCGAAGATCATTACGCGGGCGGCGACGACATGCACGGCGCGGATGGGGAATGGCGGGTCGAGGAGCCGCGGGTATCTTGGGAAATCCTGGCCGCCTTCCGCGAGGCGGCGGCCCAGGTCGGCATTCCGAAATCCGATGATTTTAACCGCGGCGACAATGAAGGCTGCGGCTATTTCCAGGTCAACCAGCGCCGCGGCGTTCGGTGGAGCGCGGTGGATGCATTCCTGAAACCGGCCCGGGGGCGGCCAAATCTTCAGGTCATGACCCACGCCCAGGCGACCCGCATCGTAATCGAAGGCGGCCGGGCCACGGGTCTGGAATTCACCCGCGACGGCGCCCCGACCGGGGCCGGGGCCCGTGGCGGCGTTATTCTGGCCGGCGGCTCGGTCAATTCACCGCAACTGCTGGAACTTTCCGGCATCGGCCAGGGAGAATTGCTGCAAGAGCACGGCATCGCGATGCAAAGGGAGCTGCCGGGCGTGGGCGAAAATCTGCAGGATCATCTGCAGGTCCGTCTGGTTTACAAAGTCGCCAACACCCGGACCCTGAACCTGCGCGCCAACAGCCTGGCGGGCCGCATCGCCATGGGCATCGAATACGGCCTGTTCAAGACCGGACCCCTGACCATGGCGCCCAGCCAGCTCGGCGCCTTCGCCAAGTCCGATCCCAGCCGCGAGACCGCCAATCTGCAATATCACGTGCAACCGTTGAGCACCGACAAGCTGGGCGAGGATCTGCACCCGTTCGAAGCCTTCACCGCCTCGGTCTGCAACCTCCGGCCCGACAGCCGGGGCAGCATCCACATCGCCAGCCCGGACCCCTTGGCCCATCCCGCCATCCGGCCCAACTATCTGGCCACGGAAAGCGACCGCGCGGTGGTGGCCGACGCCATCCGCCTGACCCGGCGCATTTGTGCCGCACCTGGCCTGGCGCCCTACAAGCCGGAAGAATTCCGCCCCGGTCCCAGCGTCGGCGACGGCCAGGACGATCTGGTCCAGGCCGCCGGCGATCTGGCCACGACGATCTTTCACCCGGTCAGCACCTGCCGCATGGGTCATGACAACCAGGCGGTGGTCGATGACCGCCTGTGCGTGCACGGCATTGACGGCCTGCGCGTTGCCGATGCCTCCGTCATGCCGACCATCACGTCCGGCAATACCAATTCCCCCACCGTGATGATCGCCGAGAAGGCGGCGGAGATGATTATTCAAGATGGGCGTGAGAATGGTTGACGCCGGCTGTTTGCCACGTAAGTTTCGACGCCATGCTTAGCCTGCCAAAAATTCTGCTGCTGCTGGCCGTGATCGTCATCGTCGTCGTGGTCTCCAAGGCCTTCCGGGGGCGGTCCGCCAAGGCTGTCGCGAAGGACAAGGATGCGGCCCTGGACCTGAAACCCTGCCCGGTTTGCGGCAACTACGTGGCGGCGGTGGGAGGCGGTTGCGAGCGTGGTGATTGCCCCATTGCCAAGGGCTGAAGTGGCGACTAGGTTGCGCCAAAATCGAAATCAGAATTGATATGCTGGATAAACCTGTCCCATGACCGCCACGCCGAATTTCAATACCAAGACCTTTCAGGGTCTGATCCTGGCCTTGCAGCATTATTGGTCCGAACGGGGCTGCGTGATCCTGCAGCCCTATGACATGGAAGTGGGTGCGGGCACCTTCCATTGGGCCACCACCTTGCGCTCCCTGGGCTCCAAAAGCTGGAATGCCGCCTATGTGCAGCCCTCCCGCCGGCCCACGGACGGCCGCTATGGCGAGAACCCCAACCGCCTGCAGCACTATTACCAGTTTCAGGTGATCATGAAGCCGTCGCCCCCCGATTTGCAGGATCTGTATCTGGGCAGTCTGGCCGCCATCGGGCTGGATGCCCTAAACCACGATATCCGCTTTGTCGAGGATGACTGGGAAAGCCCCACCTTGGGCGCCTGGGGCCTGGGCTGGGAGGTCTGGTGCGACGGCATGGAGGTCAGCCAGTTCACCTATTTTCAGCAGGTCGGCGGCTATGACTGCAACCCGGTCTCGGGCGAATTGACCTACGGCCTGGAACGCCTGGCCATGTATGTCCAAGGCGTCGATCATTTCCAGCAACTGGCCTGGAACGAACCGGGCAACGAGCGTTCGAAAACTTATGCGGACGTCTATCTGGCGGCGGAACAGCAATTTTCCGCCTACAACTTCGACCATGCGGACACCGGCATGCTGTTCCGCCATTTCGCTGATGCGGAAAAGGAGTGCACCGCCCTGGTCCAGGCGGCCCTGCCCCTGCCGGCCTATGACCAATGCATCAAGGCATCGCATCTGTTCAACCTCCTCGATGCCCGCGGCGTGATCTCGGTCACCGAACGGGCGGCCTATATCGGCCGGGTGCGGGAGCTGGCCAAGGCCTGCGCCACGGCCTATTTGGTGTCCGAGGGCGAGCTTGAGGGAGCCGCCTAAGATGGCTGAACTGTTGTTGGAGTTGTTTGGCGAGGAAATCCCCGCCCGCATGCAGGCCCGCGCGGCGGAAGACCTGAAGCGTCCGGTTTGCGATGCCTTGAAGGCCGCCGAGCTGTCGTTCGAAACGGCGGCGGCCTATGTCACGCCCCGGCGTCTGATCCTTCATATCACCGGACTGCCAAATGCCCAGCCGGATGTGCGGGAGGAGAGGCGCGGCCCCAAGGTTGATGCGCCCGACAAGGCCATCGAAGGTTTCTTGCGCGGCAACGGCATCAGCCGCGATCAGTGCGAGGCACGTGAAATGCCCAAGGGCACCTTCCTGTTTGCCATCATTGAACGGCGGGGCCGGCCGACGGTGGAAGTTCTGAGCACGCTTTTGCCCAAGGCATTTGCAGATCTGCCCTGGCCAAAATCCATGCGCTGGGACCGGGGCACGACCCGTTGGGCGCGCCCCCTGCAATCGATACTGGCGCTGTTTGACGGCGGCGTGGTGCCCGTGAGCTTTGCCGATATTACCAGTGGCGATCAAACGCGCGGCCATCGCTTCCATGCGCCTGAAGCATTTTCAGTATCGGGTTTTGACGACTACCGGGACCGGCTGGCCGCCGCCAAGGTTATCATCGATGCGGGCGAGCGGCGCCGGATCATCGCCGATGGCGCCCGGAAATTAGCCGGGGATGCCGGTCTGACCTTGGTCGAGGATGACGGCCTGGTGGCCGAGATCGCCGGACTGGTGGAATGGCCGGTGCCCATGCTGGGCAATTTCGACAGACGTTTCCTGGATGTCCCATCGGAGGTTCTGGTCACTACCATGAAGGTAAACCAAAAATACCTCTCGCTGCGTGACAGCCATGGTGAAAATGGGGGAGACCTGGCGCCGAATTTTATCACCGTGGCCAATCTGGAAGCCCAAGATGGCGGCAAGCAGATCATCTCCGGCAACGAATATGTTCTGACTGCCCGCCTGGCGGATGCGGAATTCTTCTGGACCCAGGACCGCGGCAAGACACTGGAAAGCCGCGTCCCGGCCCTGGACGACGTGGTCTTCCACGCCAAACTGGGCAACCTGGGCCAAAAAGTTGCCCGCATGGAAAATCTGGCGGCCGAACTGGCCGCTTTCATTCCCGGCGCCGACGGGGACAGGGCGCGCCGGGCGGCGCATTTGTGCAAGGCCGACCTGGTCAGCGACATGGTCTACGAGTTTCCGGAAGTTCAGGGCGTGATGGGGCAGTATTATGCCTTGAACGATGGCGAAGGGGAGGATGTGGCCCAGGCGATCCGGCAGCATTATTCCCCCGCCGGGCCGTCCGACGATTGTCCCAGCGCGCCCACCGCCCTGTGTGTTGCCCTGGCCGACAAACTGGATACCCTGGTGGGCTTTTGGGCCATCGATGAAAAACCCACCGGCTCCCGCGATCCCTTTGCCCTGCGCCGCGCCGCTCTGGGCGTGATCCGCATGGTGCTGGAAAACGGGCTGCGTCTGCCTTTGGAACGGGCCTTTGAGCTGGCGTCACATGATGGCATGGGCGAGGCGGACGGCAGCCTGCTGGATTTCTTTGCCGATCGACTTAAGGTCCATTTGCGGGAACAGGGCGTGCGCCACGATCTGGTTCAGGCGGTTTTCGCCTTGGGTGGCGAAGACGATCTGGTGCGTTTGATCGCCCGGGTGCGGGCTCTGGGTGATTTTCTGGCCAGCGAGGACGGCATTAATTTGCTGACCGCCTATCGCCGCGCCGCCAATATCTTGCGGATAGAGGAAAAAAAGGACGGCAGGTCCCATGCTGGCGCCGTCGACAGCGGACTTTTGCGGCAGGGCGAAGAAACTGCGTTGGTGCAAGCCTTGGCTGCGGCAGTGGCGACAATTGATCTGGCCCTGGACGGCGAAGACTTTGCCGGCGCCATGGCGGCCATGGCCGGTCTGCGGCAACCGGTGGATCAATTTTTCGACGCGGTGACGGTGAACGCCGATGACGCGGCGTTGCGCGGTAACCGTTTGCGTCTGCTGTCGCACATTCGCGCCACCTTGCATAAAGTCGCCGATTTCGGCGAAGTTGAAGGCTGAACAATTGATGCCAAATCATTTTCAATGCAGTCTGAACCACCCGCTCCCCGTGCCCAATCACCCACAGAGTACCATTAATGGGTGGTTGGGCCGGGGGAGCGGGTGGCCCGGTGATTCAACGAAAGTTGAAAATGCTCCAAATCATAAGGCTATGCGATGACGAAATGGGTTTACGTATTTGGCAGCGGCCAGGCCGACGGTGGCGCGGACGACAAGAATTTGCTGGGCGGGAAGGGCGCCAACCTGGCGGAGATGTCCGGGCTGGGCCTGCCGGTCCCGCCGGGCTTTACCCTGACGACCGAGGTCTGCACCGCCTACTATGACGCCGGCGAAAGCTATCCGGGCGAGCTGGCCGGCCAGGTTGCCACGGCCCTGGCTGAAATTGAAATAGCCGTTGGGGCGAAATTTGGCGATCATGGCAATCCCCTGCTGATCTCGGTCCGGTCCGGTGCCAGGGCCTCCATGCCGGGCATGATGGACACGGTGCTGAACCTAGGGCTGAACGACCAAACCGTGGCCGCGCTGGCCGCGCTAAGCGGCAATGAGCGGTTCGCCTGGGACAGCTATCGCCGCTTCATCCAGATGTATTCCGACGTGGTCCTGGACATCGACCATTATAATTTCGAGGAACTGCTGGAGGTCCACAAGGAACGCCTGGGCCTGCAGCTGGATACGGAATTGTCGGCCGACGATCTGCGCAATCTGGTGGATCAGTTTAAGGCCAAAGTTATCGAAGAAAGCGGCGCAGATTTCCCCCAGGATGTCGATAATCAGTTGTGGGGCGCCATCGGAGCTGTCTTCGGCTCCTGGCAGAACGCCCGCGCGGTCACCTACCGTCGTCTGCACGATATTCCAGCCAGCTGGGGCACGGCGGTGAATATTCAGGCCATGGTGTTCGGCAACATGGGGGATGACTCCGCCACCGGCGTCGCCTTCACCCGGGATCCCTCCACTGGCGAGAAACGCTTCTTCGGGGAATATCTGCTCAACGCCCAGGGCGAGGACGTGGTCGCCGGCATCCGCACGCCGCAGCACCTGACCGCCGCCTCCCGGCTTGCCGCCAACGACGACAAGCTGTCCTTGGAAGAAGTCATGCCGGAGGTTTTCGCGGAGTTGGAGGCCATTTATCAGCGCCTGGAAGCCCATTACCGGGATATGCAGGATATTGAGTTTACCGTGCAGAAGGGCAGCCTTTACATGCTGCAGACCCGCGCGGGCAAACGCACGGCCGAGGCCGCCATCAAGATCGCCGTGGAAATGGCCAATGAAGGCCTGCTGGACCGGGAGGAAGCCATCCTGCGCGTCGATCCCGCCAGCCTTGACAAATTGCTGCACCCCACCCTTGACCCGGATGCCGAACGCCGGGTGATCGGGCATGGTCTGCCGGCCTCTCCAGGCGCGGCCACGGGGAAGGTGGCGTTTTCCGCCGATCAGGCCGAAACCCTGGCCGGTCAGGGCGAGGATATCCTGTTGGTGCGGATCGAGACATCGCCGGAAGATATCCACGGCATGCATGCCGCCAAGGGCATTTTGACGGCGCGGGGGGGCATGACCAGCCACGCCGCCGTGGTCGCGCGCGGCATGGGCCGGCCCTGTGTCTCGGGTGCCGGGCACTTGCGCATCGATTATCAGAGCCAGACTATGCAGGTTGGCGAAATCACCATTCGCGCGGGCGATATCCTGACCATCGATGGCGGCAGCGGCGAGGTCATGCTGGGCGCGGTATCGACCATCCAGCCCAAGCTGTCGGGCGATTTCGGCACCTTTATGGGTTGGGCCGACGATATCCGCCAACTTGGTATCCGCACCAATGCGGAGACGCCGGGCGAGGCCAGGGCGGCATTGGAATTCGGTGCCGAGGGCATCGGTTTGTGCCGGACCGAGCATATGTTTTTCGATGCCGACCGCATCCTGGCGGTACGAGAAATGATCCTGGCCGAGGATCTGGCGGGCCGGCAGACGGCGCTGGCGAAAATCCTGCCCATGCAGCGCCAGGATTTTGTCGAACTGTTCACTATCATGACCGGTCTGCCCGTCACCATCCGCCTGCTGGACCCGCCCCTGCATGAATTCCTGCCGAAATCCGATGATGAATTGGCCCAGCTCGCCGCCGCCACCGGCGCCACGGCGGACGATCTGCGCCACCGCGCCAATCAATTGCACGAAACGAACCCCATGCTGGGACATCGGGGCTGCCGCCTGGGCATTTCCTATCCGGAGATCTATGAAATGCAGGCCCGGGCCATCTTCGAGGCGGCCGCCATTGTCGGCGCCGAACTGGACACCACCGTGGTGCCGGAAGTGATGATCCCGCTGATCGCCGGCAGGGCGGAATTCGACTTTCTGCAGATCCGCATCGCCGCCGTGGCGGACCGGGTCGCGGCGGAGCAAGGCATCAAGCTGGACTACCTGATCGGCACCATGATCGAATTGCCCCGCGCCGCGCTGCGCGCCGGTGAGATTGCCCAGGCGGCCGAATTCTTCTCTTTCGGCACCAATGATCTGACGCAAACTGTGTTTGGCATCAGCCGCGACGACGCGGCCGGGTTTCTCGATGATTATATCGGCAATAATATATTCGAGGCCGATCCTTTCGCCACCCTTGATCAGGAGGGGGTTGGGGAACTGGTGCAAATGGCCGCCGAACGGGGCCGGCGTACCAGGCCGGATTTGAAGCTGGGCATTTGCGGCGAGCACGGCGGCGATCCAGCCTCCATCGCCTTTTGCCAGAAAATCGGCCTGGACTACGTGTCCTGTTCGCCGTTCCGGGTCCCCATCGCGCGCCTCGCCGCCGCCCAGGCGGCCATTCAAGGATCATAAGTTGGATCGTCGGGTCAAGCCCGGCACTGACGAAGAGGGCGTATTTTCGGCTAAAAACAGCTAAATATGTCATGCCCGGACTTGATCCGGGCATCCAGGGCCACGAGACATTCAACTGAAACTATTGCCCAGCCTTCCCTGTCGGGACAGTCAGAAAACCAAACCGGATAGCGGTGCGCCTTCGCGGGAACGACGGTGTTGCCGAGGGTCCTATTCGTGCTCAATTGTGCCGGTGAATTCGTAGCCCACGCCGCGGATGGATTTGATCAGGTTTTCCTTGGCGCCGTCGGCGTCCAATTTGCGCCGCAGGCGGCCGACCAGGACGTCAATATTCCGGCTGCTGTTCTGCATATCATATCCCAGCGCCTCGCGGTGCAGGGTATCCCGCGCCACCGTGGTGCCCACATTGTCGATCAGGGTTTGCAGCAGCCGCGATTCGCCGGCGGTCAATACCGTATCCTCGCCATCCGGATCGGTCAGGCGCTGAAAGGCACTCTCAAAGCGCCAGCCCTGAAAGCGGACGCTGCCGCCCCCCGGTCCCGGTTTGGCCTCGCGGGCCTGTTTCGTGCGGCGCAGGACACTACGAATTCGGGCCAGCAGTTCGCGCGATTTAAACGGCTTGGCGACGTAGTCATCGGCACCGACCTCCAACCCGACAACCATATCCACCGTGGTGCCCTTGCCGGTCAGCATGACGATGCCCGCATCGGTCTTCTCGCGCAGCACTTTGGCCAAATTCAGGCCATCTTCGTCGGGTAATTGCAGGTCGAGAATGACCAGATCAATCTTTTCCTGGCCGACGATACTGCGCATTTCGGCCCCGTCGGCGGCATCAATAACCTCGAAACCTTCTGGCTCCAGATGCTCGCGCAGAACCAAACGCATATCGGGGTCATCATCAACGACTAGAATTCGTCCCAGCATTTCGCTTTACGTCCCAAATTTTTCCTTGGCCGCCCGCGGTATCATCTCCAATACCGCGAGTTCGACCATTTTCCCCCCATACCAAAGCTTTATACGCTCAAGGTACTTTACACTGTGTTACCACATTTGTTCAAATGTTACAAATCATCTGAAATATCACCGAATTATGGTTTTTGTCGTCATAAATTTGGCCAAATTGCCTGGTCTCCGCGCAATGGTAATTGATCTATTACCAGGATATGGCCGCCGATACCGTGTATCGCAGTAGGTTACTCTTATACCAAAGTACGGTGATTGCCTCTGCCCGCCGTCCCGATTATCGCCCGTCATGGCGAATGGCGTCTCCACGGGCCGTTATCAACTTCAACGTGGTTGTCTAATTCCGTCTCTATCGTCAAGTTCTACCGAACCACAATTAGTACCACGGTACGGTAGTCGTTACCATGAGGCCGCCAAATCGGCCCTGACGGTCACAAATTGGCCACTTGAAAAACCTCGCGCCGGACCCTGAAAAAGCAAACCCCCGAAACCATAATGATTTCAGGGGTTTATTTGGTGGAGCCAGACGGAATCGAACCGACGACCTCTTGAATGCCATTCAAGCGCTCTCCCAACTGAGCTATGGCCCCATAATCATACCCACTATACAAATCTTGCAGTTTCCTTAGACTTATCTCTTAGATCCCGGCTCCCATCACGTTTGGGTTGAACCCGAATTATAGCACATTCAGGCATCTTGTTGTGACCGTATTGTGACAGAATTAGGACCTACCGAGGGGTAGCCGATATTCTATCACGAGCCCCTACCCCGCTACGGGTTTCAAGTAGGTCATACGATCAACACCACGCATCCCCACACGGCAAATAGCAATGCCGGCCCTCGCGAATGGCCCAGCCGTTATGAGGGAGCTTGGCAATTTCCGGAAAAAATTTAGAGCAGTATTCTTTAGACAATTTATGTGTTTAGCTTGTTCAAGTCGTTTTTTTCTGACACCTAATGAGGAGCGTATCAATAATGCCATTCTCCATCCCTATTCCTGAAGATGAAGAGGAACGGCTCAAGAACCTTGAAGAGTATAATATTATGGATACGGCACCAGAGATGGTGTTTGACGAAATTACTGAGCTTGCCGCAGAAATTCTCCAGTGCCCGATATCTACGATACAGTTCCTGAACGAGGACCGCCAATGGTTTAAGTCCAAATATGGGCTACCCGACGATCTGATTGAAACGCCTCGAGATATGGCCTTTTGTTCACACACAATTTGTCAAAATGATTTGTTGTTGGTGCCCGACACAACTAAGGATGAACGATTTTCGGATCATGGGGCGGTTACCTCAGAACCAAACGTGCGGTTTTATGCAGGTATGCCCCTCGTAACGCCAAAGGGGCACTCCATAGGAACATTTTGTGCGGTTGATTTTAAGCCAAGAGAGTTAACTCTGGGTCAACAAGAGGCGATGCGCCGATTGTCACATCAAGTCGTTGCGCAGCTTGAATTAAAACGCACAATTGTCGAGATGAATGAAGCAATAAAGAGTCGCGATAGGATTAATGACGATCTCTCCGCCGAAAAAGCACGCTCTGATGAGCTTCTCCTCAATATTTTGCCAGAGAAGATAGCGCTAGAATTAAGTGAGACAAAAAAAGTTGAACCTCGTTTTTATAACTCGACCAGCATCATGTTTTGTGACTTCGCGGGTTTTACAAAACACGTGGAGCATATGGAACCAAAAGGACTTATCGAACTATTGAACCAATATTTCAGTGCTTTTGATAAAATGATTTTCAATCACAAACTAGAGAAAATAAAGACTATTGGAGATGCCTACATGTGCGCTTCCGGTTTGCCTGCTGAGAGCCGAGGCCATGCAATAAGAATTTGTTTAGCAGCGCTTGAAATTCAGAATTATTTGGATAGGTCCAATGAGAAACGAGAAAAGATGCGCATGCAGCGGTGGGAAATGCGAATCGGCATACACACTGGACCGGTAATAGCCGGAGTAGTGGGAGAACGGAAATTTACCTACGATATTTGGGGTGATTCAGTAAATATCGCAGCCTTGATGGAGCAGAATAGTGAGCCTGGTAGGATAAATATTTCCGAAACAACGTACCAGCACGTAGGTAAGATTTTCGAAATTGAAAGTCGCGGAATAATTAATTCCGGAAAAAAAGGCGACCTTTCAATGTATTTTCTGAACCGATTAAAAGAAGAGTTTTCGGAAGATCCGGATGGATTGAAGCCAAATAATGAATTTCAACAAAAATTCGGCGGTCAAATGAAGATTTATGATGCCTGAAACTGATCAGACGAGATAACGTGTTCTCCGATTGTCTGACGTCAGCGCCCCTGGGACATATTGAGGGGTTTTCATAAGGGAGGATTTCTGGCTCATCGTAGTGACCGAAGGGAACGAAGATGAGGCAGAAATCCATGAGTAAGAAAGACTCGGCCGAGAAAGCGATTCGGAAT
>JAYGEA010000246.1:0-7384 GCA_046582635.1 Alphaproteobacteria bacterium | reverse complement strand
ACTCTCCGAACGGTTCATCAAGACCGCCATCTCTTTTTGAGCCGTGCCAGCTTCTCGAAGCCGGAAAAGCTCATATCTCTCGTCTATATCGAGCTGACTATAGTCTGTTCCCATTGCAATTCCCGGTCATATAGGAATTGCACTTCGTTGGTGAGTCTAGCGACCTTTGCTTTATCAGGTGCTACATCATGGAATACCGCTGCCAACGTTAAGTAAAGGCCCGCACATCTAGTGAACACATAAACGGCCATAGCTGGTGATTTTTCCTCCGTTAGAACCTCTAAGAGAGGTTTCAATTCCACCGAATTCGCGGGTTTAGCGGCGAACAGCATAAGGGCGGTCAGGATACGGACGCCGACGTTCAGGCAGAGGAAGATCAGGCCAAGGAAGGGGCGTGGGAGTTATTCACGGTCTAGCCGAAATCCAAGGGCGGCTGACGCTTCTGGGCGCGACTAAGGGCTGGATAGTTAGCTCCGCAACATTTGACAGACTTTGCCTGCGACCTTGGCCAAATCGCTCAGTATCAACATCGCTTCACTCCCAATGCCGCGTAATACTAGTCATGCTCGCCGTACAGCAACGACCGGAGGGCTTTTTCGTCGCCAATGATGCCAGCCAGCGCGTCAAGTGACGCATCAATCGCTTCAGCCAGTTTCTCTGCGCCACCGAAGCGTTGCAACGTTTCAGGTACTACAAACTTAATCAACAATGCCGAAGTCCCTGGGGGCAAGCCGGCGAAATGCACCGTCATCACGCCGTAATCTCGAAGCAACAGCATTGAAAGTGCCGCCGATGCCTCGATCGGTACAATGCCGTTACGATCATTGAGACCGGCGCGTTCGATTGCGATTTCCAGTATATCCTCGCCCTCGAGACGAGCAATCACAGCCGTTTCCGTTACCCGGTTGCCGAGGCGCTTCTTAACCGCGGCGATGACATTTTTGGTGGTCCTCACCAGTTCCCGTACCCGGGCCGGATCATATTGTTCCAGCGAGTGAAGGATAGCGGGAAAGATCATCGGTCGCGCTTCGACGCCAAGCTCAAACGCCAGCGCACGCATTTTTTCCACCAGTTCCCGCCGCCCACCCATAAGGCCAACGCGAGGCCCGATGGTGCCGTATTTATCAAGGCCAGTGGAGCCCACATCGACACCTAGCTCGAGCATCCTCGGTTGATTGAAAATGGCCGGTCCCACGCGGGCGCCGCCGGCATCGTCGACCAGCACCCGGGCGCCCTTGTTATGGGCCAGGCCGACAATTTTCTCGATTTCCTTAAAGTTGAGAATTTCATAGCTCACCGCCAGCCGGGTCAGGGACACTAGGGCGACGTCGGTGGCGGCGGCGAGGGCAGTCTCAAATGCAGCCAGGCCCGAGGTGTCGATGAATACCGCTCCGGCGCGCTTAGCCGCTCGGACGACGCAGGGATGGCTGCCGGTGGCCGATACGCCTATCACTGTCTGCCCCGGTTCCACCAGCGTCAGAGTTGCCGTCAAGATAGCAGCAGTCTGGCGGTTGAAGATCATGATCGCGTCCGCCGCCGGGTTACCACCTAAATGGTCCAGCGCCAGTTCCTCAAGCCGCCGCCCCATTAGTGCCGGGGCCAGTTCGTCATCCATCAGGTGGTGGGTATCAGGTGGGGCCTCATAGCGCCTTTCCAGGCCGGATAGGTTATAGACTGTATTCAGGCCGTGGCTCTTCTCGCGCGCCGCAATATGCCGCCACGCCTCCCGTAGCTTACGATGATCGTCCTGGCTGTCCCGGATGATGCCGCCGTGAGCATAGGGCAGTTCCGGTGCATGAGCGTTGCCGAACCGGTCTTTGTCCATCCGCTGTTTCCTTTCCTGATTGCTCCCCGCCGCTTCGCATCAACTGGTGCATTCGCAATATGAAGCCGTCACAGATGTCTATAAGACAGCTAATTGCCACAGTATTCCAGAACAATGAAAGAGTAATATAACAGCCGAGGGAGTTATTCACGGGTTAGTCGAACTCTAAACACGGCTTCCGATGCCCGAATGGCCTCCACGCGCCATCAAACGGATCGATGTTTTGTAAATGTGGTCTCGCGTCATAGACTGGAAAATCTCAATTGAGGCTGCGGTTCAGGCTTTCCTTCATGCCTTGGATTTTGGCCCCATGGGGGGTGTCCGGATAGCGGCGTAGAAAGCCGTCAAGACGCGCAAGGGCGGACTTGATGCTGCCACCCTGGGCTTCCAACATGGCCAGTTCGGCCAGCGTTTCGAAGCTGCCCGGCGCGATCAGGGTGATCGATTGCAACACCTCCAGCGCCCGCTCCCGGTTGCCCATCCCAAGGGCGCGGATCTTAATATTATTTTGCAGGCGCATCAGGATATCCCGATCCGACACGAGCTGCGTGAAGCCTGGTTCCAGTTCTGTCGGCTGTCTATGCACGCGGTGTAGGATGTCGCGCAAGTCCCCCTCAGTCAGCGGTCGCAGGGCATCGAAGGGATCCATATAGGCATGCTCATCGCCCTCGCTGATCCCCAGCAGAAAATGGCCGGGAAAATTCAGGCCCGCGATATCCCAGCCCTGTGCCCGGCCCACGTGGATGGCCAGAATACCCAGCGCCACCGGCAACCCTTTCCGCCGGTCGATGACCTGCATCAGGTTGGCATTCGCCGGGTCGTCATAGGTTTCCCGATCGCCGGTGAAGCCATGCTGGATATACAGTGTATCGGACAGGGCGGAGATCCGCCGCGCCAAGGTGTCGCCGCCGCTTAAATCCGCCGTGATGCGGTCCAGTTGCCGGCGATAATCCATCATACTGTTTCCCGGCAGATCTAGATTGGCCAACAGCAAGGCCGCCTCGCCAATGTCGAGCCGGTCTTCCCCCTGCTCGCCCATGGCCAGCAAGCGGGCCCGGATGTCTGCGTCGGTCAAATCCATGGGCTAGACTATCATGCTCGTTACCGTTGGCGATGGCGGGCCGAAAATATCTTCGCCTTAGACCAACGTGCGGTGATATTAATCCCTGAAAGAGGGATCAAGTTGATCCATCAGGCGCATGAAGGCGGCAAAATCTTCGCCCCCCGGCCCCTTGGTGCCATAGGTGGTAATATAGTCCAGGGTCCCCTTGGCAGTGCTTATCGCCGCCGCTTTCGAAGGCTGCACATAGTCCCCGCCGGCGCCGTGGGTCATCACCTGCACTTCGCAGGCCTTGTTCAAACGGTACATCCACACGAACGCCTCGGCCACCGATTGCCCCACGCTCAGCAGGCCATGGGCGCGCATGATCATGGCATTGTTGACCGGCCCGAGGCTTTCGGCGAGGCGGTCCTGCTCCGACAGATTATGGCTGCCCGAGGCGCCCTCGAATTCGTGATAGGACAAACATTCGTGGAAGCCCAGGGCAAATAGCCCGATGGGCAGCAAACCGTGCGCCATGGCCGCCACCGCCATGCCGGGCAGAGTATGGGTGTGGAGGACGCATTTGGCGTCGTCCCGGCGCATGTGAATGGCGCTGTGAATAACAAAGCCCGCTTCGTTCAGGGGTTTGTCGGTACGCCCGCCGACAACCTGGCCGCTCTGGTCCACCTTCACCAGATCCGAGGCCCGGATCTCGTCAAAGCGCAGGCCGAACGGGTTCAACAGAAAATGATGCTCCGGTCCCGGCACCCGCATGGAGGTATGGGTGTTGATGGCATCCTCCCAACCAAGGTGGGCGTTGATGCGGAAGACACAGGCCAGTTGCACGCGCAGGTCCCATTCCATTGGCTCCATGCCGCCGTCAATGGCTTGTTTTCCCGCATCACTGGGTTCGCTAACCACCGTCATCGCCGCCTCCGGTTTTCTGAGAATTCAAAACTCAGTGAAGTATTACCACGCGATACATCGTCTGCCTTAAATGGACAGTTTGTCTACCCCTGGGCTATATACGGGGCAGGTAACGATAGGATGTATGTGATGGTCGAGCAAAAGCAAACCCCCGAAGACTGGCGCGAACTGGCGGCAAAAGAACTGCGCGGCAAGACGACCGAAGATCTGACCTGGCGGACGCCCGAGGGGATCGCGGTGAAGCCGGTGTATACGGCGGCGGATCTTGTGGGGCTGGAGCATCAAGACAATCTGCCGGGCATGGAGCCGTTCCTGCGCGGGGTGCGGGCCACCATGTATGCCAACCGGCCCTGGACCATCCGGCAATATGCCGGTTTCTCCACGGCGGAGGAATCCAATCTCTTCTACCGCAAGGCCCTGGCGGGCGGCCAGGCGGGACTGTCCGTTGCTTTCGATCTGGCCACGCACCGGGGCTATGATTCCGATCACCCTCGCGTCGTCGGCGATGTGGGCAAGGCGGGCGTGGCGATCGATAGTGTCGAGGATATGAAGATCCTGTTCGACGGCATCCCCTTGGATAAGATGAGCGTCTCGATGACCATGAACGGCGCCGTGCTGCCAACCCTGGCCAGTTATATCGTGGCGGCGGAGGAGCAGGGCGTCAGCCCGGACAAACTGGCGGGCACCATTCAGAACGACATTCTGAAAGAGTTCATGGTGCGCAACACCTATATCTATCCCCCCGCCCCCTCCATGCGCATCGTCAAGGACATCATCGCCTACACTTCGGTCGAGATGCCGAAGTTCAATTCCATCTCCATCTCCGGCTATCACATGCAGGAAGCCGGCGCGACCTGCGTCCAGGAGCTGGCCTTCACCCTGGCCGACGGCCTGGAATATGTCCGCACGGCGGTGGACGGCGGCCTGGATATCGACCAGTTCGCCGGCCGGCTGTCGTTCTTCTTCTGCATGGGCATGAACTTTTTCATGGAGATCGCCAAGCTGCGCGCCGCCCGCCTGTTGTGGGCCCGCATCGTGCGCCAGTTCGATCCGAAAGATCCGAAAAGCCTGATGCTGCGCACCCATTGCCAAACCTCGGGCGTCTCCCTGACCGCACAGGATCCCTACAACAACATTGTCCGCACGGCCTACGAGGCCTTGTCGGCGGTCCTGGGCGGCACGCAAAGCCTGCATACCAATTCCTTTGACGAAGCCATCGCCCTGCCGACGGAATTCTCGGCCAAGATCGCCCGCAACACGCAATTGATCCTGGCCGAGGAAACCGGCGTCACCAAGGTGGTCGACCCCCTGGCCGGCAGCTATTACATCGAAAGTCTGACCAACAGCCTGGCGGAAGCGGCCTGGGAGATTATCCAGGAGGTGGAGGCCTTGGGCGGCATGACCAAGGCGGTGGAAGCCGGCATGCCGAAGATGCAGATCGAAGCCTCGGCCGCCCGCAAGCAGGCCCGCATCGACCAGAGCGAAGAGGTGATCGTCGGCGTCAACAAATATCAAAACGACGACGATGATCCCTTCGAGGTCCGCGACATCGACAATGCCGCCGTGCGTACAGCCCAGGTGGCCAGCCTCGAGAAGATCAAGGCCTCCCGCGACGAGGCCGCCACGCAGTCCGCCCTGCGGGCCTTGGAGGATGGCGCCAGAGGAACGGGCAACCTCCTCGCCCTGTCCGTGGACGCGGCCCGGGCCCGGGCTTCGCTGGGTGAAATTTCCGATGCCCTGGAGCGGGCCTTTGGCCGCTACAAGGCCGAGGTCCGCGCCATCTCGGGCGTCTATGGCGCCGGCTATGACGGCGATGAAGGGTTCGCGCGCATCGTCGCCGATGTCGCCGCCTTTGCCGAGACCGAGGGCCGGCGGCCACGCATGATGGTGGTCAAGCTGGGCCAGGACGGCCACGACAGGGGCGCCAAGGTGATCGCCACGGCCTTTGCCGATATCGGCTTTGACGTGGACATCGGGCCGTTGTTCCAGACGCCGGAGGAAGCCGCCCGGGACGCCATCGAGAACGATGTGCACATCGTCGGCGTCTCCACCCATGCGGCGGGCCACAAGACACTGGTGCCCGATCTGGTCAAGTCCCTGGCGGCACAGGATGGCGGCGATATTCTGGTCATCTGCGGCGGCGTGATCCCGGCCCAGGACTATGAATATCTGCACCAGCACGGCGTCGCGGCGGTGTTCGGCCCCGGCACCAATATCCCCAATGCGGCGGCCGACATCCTGGCCCTATTGAACAAAGCCAGAAACGCGGCTTAGGGAACGACTATGACGGATGCAAAGATACAACTGCTCCTGGACCGGGCTGATATCTCCCAGGTCCTGCACAGCTACGCCACCGCCATCGATACCCGCGACTGGGACCTGTTGGCGACCTGCTTCACGGAGGACCTGGAGGTGGATTTCCGCGACTTTGGCGGTCGCGAGGTGGTCAAGGGGCGGGATGTCTGGCTGGAGATTATCAAGGGTACCATTCAAGGGCTGGATGCGACCCAGCACCTGACCGCAAACCATGTCCACCAGATCGACGGTGATACGGCGACCCTGACCGCCTATTTGCAAGCCCTGCATCGCCTGGACACCGCCCGCAGCGACCCGGAATACACCGTCGGCGGCTACTACACCTGCGAGATGGTGCGGACAAATGACGGCTGGCGCATGCGGCGCAACACCTTGAAAGTCACCTGGCATCGCGGCAACCGGGACATCCTGCGCCAGGCGCAGCGCCGTCTGAAAAGTTAGAGGAATATCCATTTCATGAAAGCCGTTGTTATCCCCGTGACCCCCTATGCCCAAAATTGCACCGTGATGTGGTGCGAGGAGACCATGATGGGCGCCGTCTCCGACCCCGGCGGCGATATCGACCGGGTGCGGGACGCCATCAAGGAACAGGGTGTCACCATCGAGAAGATCCTGCTGACCCACGGCCACCTGGATCATGCGGGCGGCACGGCGGAACTGGCCGAACGCCTGGGCGTGCCCATCGAAGGCCCCCACCCGGACGATCTGTTCCTGATCGAGGGTTTGGATGATCATGCCAGCAAACCCGGCTTTGAAGGGGCCCGGTCGTTTACCCCGGACCGATGGCTGGAAGGTGGCGAAACAGTTAGTTTCGGGAACGTAACCATGTCCGTGCGCCATTGCCCCGGCCACACGCCGGGCCATATCATCTTCCACGGCGCCAAGGACAAGGTGGCCATTGTCGGGGATGTGTTGTTTCAGGGCTCCATCGGCCGTTCGGACCTGCCCCGCGGCGATCACGACACCCTGATCCGCTCCATCCGCGAGCAGCTCTGGCCCTTGGGCAACGACACCACCTTCGTCCCCGGCCACGGCCCCTTGTCCACCTTCGGCCAGGAACGCCAATCCAACCCCTTCGTCGCGGATCAGCTATTCGAAGCCTAGATCCGTTTGATGGCGTGTGGAGGCCATTCGGGCTTGCGTTTTGCGCCGTCGGGCATGGGCGGGGGGCCGATGTAGGCCTCGGCCAAGAAAGGCCTCCCGTTCGGATTTGCCCATTGCCGTGGACATGGCTGTCTCTCAATGATCCTCATTGAATTGCTCAATTCCGTTTG
>JAYGEA010000240.1:0-3567 GCA_046582635.1 Alphaproteobacteria bacterium | reverse complement strand
ACATGGCGGTATTGCCCCGCTCATAGGCGCCGGACAATTCCAGCCATGGAAAGGGCCGATAGACGAAACCAAGATTGATGGGCAAATCTCGGGTAAAAGTATTGCGCAATGGCTCCGATTGATAATCCTGCGTCGCGGCTTCCAGTTTGATGGAGAGGCCCTCTAGTGGCGTACGCCAAGCAACGCCGCCGAACAATCCAATATTTTCGCCGGAAAAATAGTCTCCGAAGTTCGCTTCGCCGCCCAAACTGCCGCCGCTATCTCTGTTGCGAAAGACATCGGAAAAGGTGATCAAGGGGTTCCCAATCAGACTGCCGGAGGCGAAATAACCCCAGCCCACGCCGAAGGAGAAGTCCAGATCATAGTAACTTTTGGAAGCAACCAGATATTCGCCGGAAAACAGTCCCGTACCGATACCGTCCTGAAAGCCGAGGGCAATTTGCGGGACGAAATTACCTTCCTCCAGCAGCCGGAATTTCAGATCGGCGCCGCGATCCTGAAAATCCTCCGTCGAGGCAAGGCCGCCGATGGAAAAGGAGCGGTTGGTGATCTCGGTATAGCGGAACACACCTTCCAACCAGGGCAAGGCCTGAAATGACAGGTAATAGCGCCGATAGGGGTCCAGGATGGTTGTGCCCACATCCAGTACGCCGTCGTCACGAAACCTTGCCGTTCTGGTCTGCAGCAGGCCGACCCCGCCAAAATCATTGGCGGTCGCCCAATTAGGGGCCTGGTTAGGAATATTCGGCGTGGCGGCGACCGCGGACCCGGCCATCACGGACAGGGACAACAATGCCCATAGAGTGGCAATTTTAGTAGCAATGGCGAAAGCCGGCATCCGGTGGCTCCAGGTTCCACCGTGCCATCGGTTCTTAATATGCCGCATCATGCCTGCCGCAATGCCCCGCGCCCAATTATCACCCTTAATCGCGACTGATAATAGCAAGAGAGGCAGCGGTGACCGCCAATTGACTTATGAGGGAGGACCCTTCGCGGACCAGGGTAAACAGATCCAGCGGTGCGGGATCCTTTGGCACCACCAACGAACTGCCGGGCGGCAATTGCACCGGATTGAAATTCCAGACACTAACCGCCAAGGGTTCGGCTTGGCCATTGGGATAGACCACGAAGATGCGGTCCTCGTCAGCCGACCGCTGGAAGCCGCCGGCCTGGCGAATATACTGATCCGCCGTGGTGCCGGCGATAAATTGCATGGCACCTGGATTGAGGACATCGCCGATGACGGTGACGAAATTCGGCCGCTTCGGCATGTAGAGGCGATCACCAGGCTCCAGCACGGCATCAAGTTCGGGCCGCACCTGCAGCACGGTCGGGTCGGATTCCGTGACCACCCGCCCCAGGGACTCCACGTTGCCCAATTGTTTGGCGAAGCGTTGCAGCACCAGTATGGAAGATGGGTCTAAGTTGCGTTGCACGGCCACCACGGCCAAGGCGGAATTAAGCTCCCGCGATGCCCGTTGCAGTCCGGCCCGTTGCGCCGCCTGCACCCTCTTTCGGGTGAAAACGCCGCCGTAAGGATAGGCCTGCGCGGTCAGGCCGCCGGCCCGGGCAATGACTTCGGACAACCTTTCGCCGCGGCGAATTTCGTAAAGACCCGGCCTGGTGAATTCACCCAGCAGCAGGACCGGCCCTGTATCCCTGTCAGTAAACACGGGATTGAACCTGACCACATCGCCGGGGCCGACCATTACCTTGTCTGCGCCAAGTTCTGCCAGATTGACCAGCCCCCTGGCGGTATCCGATGAACCCTTCAGGGAGTCGGGGGTGTACCGGGAAATTTCAACCCGCGTCAGGTCCACTTCCCGGCTCAGACCACCGGCAACGGCAATCAACGAGGTCAGGCTGACATTGCCGACCACGGGATAGACGCCCGGGCGACGGACCTCGCCGTTGACCGCCACCGCATGCTCCAATGCCAGGGGCAGAAGCCCGCTATAATCATCAAAAATACGTGGACAATCCTGCCGGTTGATCCGGGCCAGGCCCGCTGTATCAATGGTCCGCACGGCGTTGGCGAAGCGATTTGCCGAATTCACCGAAACAATGGCCAGCAACTCAAGCATGCCCTTGCACAAGGGCGTCGACGAAGCTTTGAGTCCGCCAATTGAACCGGTCCCGCCCGTATAGCCTCCAACCGCTATCGCGGCGGAATTGTTGTTCGCGGCCAAAGCGTTTTGAAGGGCCGACAGTCCATCCGCGGCATTTGCTTCGCCATCGCCGGTATTCCGCGCGATTTCGGCACCTTGCGCTTCCAGGTCCTGCTGTCTTAATTCAGCATCAATGCGCCGGCTGACTACAACCTGTACATTGGCGGAAGACAAAAAGCGGATATCGTCCGCGCTCAAAACGATTAACCGGTCACTGTCGCGAAGGGCATAGTCTTCCCGGCCTTCCATTATGTTCTGTAAATTCAGGGGGAACAGGCGCCGGGCCCGCGTTTTCGGATCTGTTGTCTCCAAGGCGCCAAATAACAGGTAGGGATTGGATCGCAGGGCGGAAGCATCGCCCAACAGTTTCGCCACGCTTTTCGTCGCCGCCAAGGCCCGCCGCCCCTGGACCTGCACATGACCTTTGACATCGACAGCGCCCATTTGAATGTTCTGGCCGCGGCTGACCCGAATGATATCGCCGTCCTGAACTTTTGCCGCCAGGTTCTTGTGTTCACTTAATTTCTGGCGGCCCGACGCCTGAAAACTGAGGTGGTAAAAAATGTTGCCCCGGGGCCGAATGGCGCCGCCCGACATCTCCAAGGCCTCGGCCATGGATATCGTGGCGCGGCCCTCGGCCATTTCGTAAATAGCCGGCCTTTTGACGTCACCCGTTATGGCGAAGGTAGGTCCAATTGGCGGTACAATAACGCGGTCACCGTCACGAAGTGTCAAATCACGGGCGGCGATGCCTGAAAACAATAAATCATAGGTGTCGATCCAAAATACTTCGTCACCACGCTGAACATGGATGCGGCGTACGCTGCCGGTTTTCTTGATGCCGTTGCCAAGGCGGATGGCGTCAATCAATGTCCCCAGGGCAGTAATGTATTTTCGGCCAGGTTTATTTACCTCGCCTAGGAGAAGTACTTTCACAATTCTTACCGCACCAAGGGAAACGAAGACATCCGTTCCGAGATGTTTTGCCGCCGTCCGCGCCGCGATTTCCCGGCGTACCTCACCGAAGGTATGGCCAGCAGCCAGGATCGGCTTGAAATCCGGCAGCAGAATTCGGCCATTGCGGTCGATGCGGGCGCGGACGCTTTGGTTCAATCGACCGATAAATGTAACAACCAACTCGTCGTCAATGCCGAGAACATAGTCTGGAAAAATCGTACCGGATTCCAGGGTCTGTTGCGTGGCGGTTTGCCCGAATAGGCCATAGCCATATTGCACCAACAACTCAGAGGCCCGCTGGCAATAATCTTTTTCCAAAGGCGAAAATGCCCTGATCAGGCCGATGTTTGGAATCAATTCCGCACGTAGTTCTCCGCGGCAATAGAGCCTTGCGAGAAGTTTTTCTTTGTCATTCAATAATCCGTGTTCTTCCAATTCGCTT
>JAYGEA010000095.1:0-10049 GCA_046582635.1 Alphaproteobacteria bacterium | reverse complement strand
TGCAGGACCTGTGCTTTCATCCTTGCCGCCGGCACCGTCCAGATCTTCGCCTCCAGATCGAGTTCAGCCCATGTCATTGCGCGGGCCTCACCGGATCGTGCTGCAGTCAGGATAATGAACTCAAGCAAAGACCGCGTTACGGTCGAACCCCCGTGTAAGATATCGTGGACAAAGGCAGGCACATCTTGCCATGACATCGCTGGATGGTGCTTAACGCGCGCCCTCGCGCTGGATTGTTTTGCCAGAAGGGTGTCCACGATATCAAGGGGATTGCTCGCAACTAGCTTGCGTCCCCAACACCACTTCATCACGGCATGGCAGCGTTGACGAACGCGAGAGGCCGTTTCCACTTTATTGAGCCATATCGGGCGTAATACCTCGGCAAAATCGGTGGGTTGCAATTCAGCAACTGGGCGACCGCCAATTATTGGGAAAGCGTATTTAGCGAGCGTATTAATCCATTGATCCCGGTGCTTGGCGTTTTTCCAACCGGGCAGGAGAGCCTTGTGAACCTCCCGGGAGGCTTTTTCAAAGGTCATCGCTTCAACATCTCGCTGTACCGCTTGAGACTGACGCTTGCGCTTGCGCTCTTCTATTGGGTCAATCTGCTGTGAGATAAGCTCTCGTGCCTCTACAGCTGCCTTGCGGGCCATCGCAAGCTGTACTTCAGGGAAAGTTCCGAGCCCCATGTCACGACGCTTACGCGTCTCCGGCGATACAAAACGAAGCTGCCACTTACCATGCCCTTTGGTGATTGAGGGCAGGAGGCGAAGTCCTGATACGGTCCCGTCGGGCAGGCGTTTCCCGTCTGGTTGGATATTGCGCGCTGCTCTGTCAGTGAGATTTGCCATTATCAAGCCCACATCCAGGCCCACATTTAGGCCCACACTTTAGCTGAGCTTGGATGATATAGCTTGAAACAGGGTAAAACAACAAAATCAACTAAACTGCTGCTTTCATTGTATCTAAACATGTTATGGTATGAATTGTGAGGTTTACCAAAGTCTTACGTCAAATTGTATTGGCGGACACTCACTTCATCTTCTGCGAATTGTTTAAAAAATTGCCAAAAAAATGGACCCTTCACCGCGCTGGCAAAGGGCCCATATTCGATTCCGATCCCTATTGCGGGATTTCGAACAGCCCCGCGGCGCCCATGCCGGTGCCGACGCACATGGTCACCACGACATATTTGGCGCCCCGGCGCTTGCCCTCGATCAGGGCGTGGCCCGTAAGGCGGGAGCCGGTCATGCCGAAGGGATGGCCAACGGCGATGGAGCCGCCGTCCACATTCAATATGTCATTGTCGATGCCCAGCTTGTCCCGGCAATAGAGCACCTGCACCGCGAAGGCTTCGTTCAATTCCCACAGATCGATGTCATCCACGCCCAGGCCGGCCCGTTCCAGCAGCTTGGGAATGGCGAACACCGGTCCGATGCCCATTTCATCGGGCTCGCAACCATGCACGGCCATGCCGCGATAGATGCCCATGACATCGAGATTACGCTTGGCCGCTTCCTCATCGCTCATCAAAACACAGACCGAGGCGCCATCGGACAGCTGGGAGGCATTGCCGGCGGTGATGTGGCCGTCTTCCCGTGTCACCGCCTTTAGGCCTTGCAAGCCTTCCAGAGTGGTCGAAGCGCGAACGCCCTCGTCATGCTCCAGCAGGGTATCGACCATAATGACTTCGCCGCTTTCCCTGTCCGTCACCGCCTTGATGGTGGGCATGGGGACGATTTCATCATCGAAACGTCCGGCCTGTTGCGCGGCCGCCGTGCGCAGCTGGCTTTGCAGGCCATATTCGTCCTGCGCGTCGCGGGAGATGCCGTAGCGGTCGGCCACGGTCTGCGCGGTTTTCAGCATGGGGTCATAGAGGGACGGCAGATTGCTATCCAGCCAGTCATTGACCCGGCGGTAGTCATTGGCATGTTCGTTCTGCACCAGCGAGACGCTCTCCAGCCCGCCGGCCACGGCGATGGGCACGCCATCGGCGATAATGTTCCGGGCCGCGATGGCAATGGCGTTCAGGCCGGAGGAACAGGCCCGGTTGACCGTCAGGCCGGACACAGTAACCGGCAGGCCTGCCCGCATGGCGGAGGCGCGCGCGACGTTGCCGCCCGCGCAGCCCTCCGTCCGGGCCGCGCCCATGATCACATCCTCGACCTCCGCCGGATCGATGCCGGCGCGCTCCACCGCGTGTTTGATCACATGGCCACCCATGTCGACGATATGGGTGTCATTGAAAGCCCCGCGAAAGGCCTTGCCGATGGGGGTGCGGGCGGTTGAGACGATGACGGCTTCACGCATGACGGTGTTTCCCTGTATTGCTGATATCGATTATTCCTGGAAGTAACTATAGCGGCGTTGTTCACATCTGGCCAACGCCATAAACTGGCCCTCAGAATCAAAGGAGCCAAATTCCGTGACAGCCGTCGATCCAATTACCGCATCCATCATCCAGCATCGCCTGGTCGCCATCGCCGAGGAAATGGGCGAGGCCATGCTGCGCACCTCCTATTCCCAGATCCTCAATTCCAGCCGGGATTTCTCCACCGCCATCTGCGGCGACGGCGGCCGCCTGGTAGCCCAGGCGGAGCATATTCCCGTGCACGTGGGCGCCCTGCCATGGGCGGTTCGGGCGGTGGTGGAATTCTTTGGCGACGACGTCCATCCGGGCGACGTCTTTCTGTTGAACGACCCCTACCACGGCGGCAGCCATCTGCCCGATCTGACCGCCTTCGTCCCCGTCTTCGCCGATGGCGAACTGGTGTTCTGGACCGTCAACCGGGCGCATCACTCGGATATCGGCGGCGCCACCTATGGCGGCTACAACGCCGCCGCCACGGAAATCTGGCAGGAGGGGCTGCGGGTGCCGCCCTTGCGGCTGTATGAAAAGGGCGCGGTGCGCGCCGACGTGATGGCCATGCTGTCGATCAACGTACGCCATCCGAAGGATTTTAAGGGCGATCTGGCGGCGCAAATCGGTTCTGTCCGCCTGGGCGAAAAGCGCCTGGAAAGCCTGATCGCCGAATTCGGCGCCGAGGTGGTGGGCGCGGCCGTGGAGATTATCCTGGATTCGGCCGAACAACAGGCCCGCGCCGTCATCGACACCTGGGCCGACGGCGTCTATGAAGGCGTGGCCCTGCTGGATGATGATGGCCGGGGCAACCAGGATGTCGCCGTCCGGGCCAAGGTCACCGTCCAGGGCAGCGAGCTGGAGATCGACCTGAGCGAGACCGATGATCAGGTTACCTCCTTCATCAATTCATCCCACGCCAACACCCAATCGGCGGTGGCCATGGCCCTGGCCTATCTGTTTGACCCCGAAACACCGAAGAACGACGGTTCTCTGCGCCCGGTCAAGGTCATCGTCCGGCAAGGTAGTCTGGTGGCGGCCAATCCCGGCGCGCCCGTCACCCTGTCCACCTCCCACAGCGCCCAGGAAGTGATCGAGGCTATCATCAGGGCCCTTGCGCCCGCCTGCCCCGACCGCGCCATGGCGGGCTGGGGCCGGCGCTTCCGCATCGCCATCAAGGGCGAGGATCCAAGAAATGGAAAGCCCTTCATCTGGCATATGTTTCACGCCCGCCCCGGCGCCGGCGCCTCGCCGGGGGGTGATGGCTGGCACGGCACGGGGGAATGGCATTCGGCGGGCGGGTTGAAATTCGGCTCCGTCGAAGTGGCGGAAAGCCGCTTTCCGCTGTTTTTCGAACGGCATGAATACCGTCCCGATTCAGGTGGCGACGGCCGCTATACGGGCGGGGCCGGCGTGGATTTGGAGCTGCGCGTGGAAACCGAAACCGACTGTGTGGCGAATACCGCCGGCGATGGCGCCCGCCACGGCGCCTGCGGCCTGCTGGGCGGCGCCGATGGCGCGCCGCACCGCTATCTGATGCGGGTTCCCAATCAGGTGGCGGAAGTGTTGGCAACCAAGCGGGAGGGCATCACGGTGCCGCCCGGTACGGTGTTCGAAGTGCATTCGGCGGGCGGTGGCGGTTGGGGCCCACCCGCCGAACGCGACCCGGCCGACCGCGACCGGGACCGCATGAACGGCTATGTATCCAATGCCGCCGGGAGTGTTTGAACAGATGTATCGTATTGGTATCGACGTCGGCGGCACATTCACCGATCTGGTCGCCATCGATGGCGACGGCACTGTCACCTTGGGCAAGACGCCCTCCACGCCGGAGGATCAATCCATCGGCGTCATGGACGGCCTGACCCAGATCGCCGCGACCCTGGACCAAACGCTGGCGCAGTTGCTGGCGGGGACCGAACGCATTGTGCATGGCACCACGGTGGCCACCAACGCCTTGCTGGAGCGCAAGGGCGCAAAAGTGGGGCTGTTGACCACGGACGGCCACCGGGATGTTTTGGAAATGCGCGAGGGGCTGAAGCCGGAGCGCTATAACCTGCGCCTGGCCCGGCCCGAGGCCCTGGTGCCGCGCCACCTTTGCCTCGGCGTACGGGAGCGTATCCGGGCCAATGGCGCCATCGAAACACCCTTGGACGAGGCCTCGCTGGACGCCGCCATCCAAGTGCTGAAACGGGAACAGGTCACCTCCGTCGCCGTGTGCTATATGCATGCCTATCGCGACGGCCGCCACGAGAGGGCCACCCAGCGCGCCCTGGCCGCCGCCCTGCCGGATGTTCATGTCTGTCTGTCATCCGAGGTTCTGCCCCAGATCAAGGAGTATGAACGGGTCTCCACCACCGTTGTGAACGCCTATGTGGCGCCGATCCTGGCGCGCTATCTCTCGCGTCTGGAGCAATCGTTGACCGAGGCCGGTTACCGGGGCCCGGTGCTGATCATGCTGTCTCACGGCGGCATCGCACCCATTGGCGAGGCCATCCGCATGGCCGCCGCGACGGTGTTGTCGGGGCCCGCCGGCGGGGTCTCTGGCGCGCGGCATGCGGCCGGGCTGGCCGGCATCGCCGATCTGATTCCCTTCGACATGGGCGGCACCTCGTCGGATATCTCCCTGATCGTGGACGGCCAGGCCAGCATGGCCAATGACCGGCGCATCGCCAACGAACGTATTGCCCTGCCCAGCCTGGATATCGTCACCCTGGGCGCGGGCGGCGGCTCCATCGCCCGCGCTGGCGGAGGTGGGCTGTTGCAAGTGGGCCCCGAAAGCGCGGGCGCGGTGCCCGGCCCGGCCTGCTATGGCCGCGGCGGGGTTGAGGCAACGGTGACCGATGCTTCCATGGTGCTGGGCTACCTCGATCCGGATAATTTTCTGGGCGGGCGGACCCGTCTGGACAAGGCGGCGGCTGTCGCGGCACTGGACCGGCTGGGCGGGGAGCTGGGTATCGACGGCGTGGCCGCCGCCCTGGGCGTGCATCGGGTGGTCAACACGCAGATGGCCGAGGGCGTGCGCCTGGCCACGGTGCGCCGGGGCGTCGATCCACGGCGCTTTGCCTTGCTGGCATTTGGTGGCGCGGCTGGATTGCACGGCACCGAGCTGGCCCGGCAACTGAACCTGACCAGGGTGGTGGTGCCGCGCATTGCCTCCGTGCTGTCGGCTTGGGGCATGTTGGCCACGGAACTGCGTCTGGAAGTTACCCGCACCCACATCGGCGACACCTCGGACCTGGACATTGCCGCCATCACTGATCTGTATGAGGCGATGGAAAAGGAGGGCCGGGATAGGCTGGCGGGCTGGTTTGACGGCGCCATTCATACCACCCGCTCCGCCGACATGCGCTATGGCGAGCAGATATTCGAGATCGATGTCCCCTTGGAAGATATTGATTTCGGCGCGCCGGACCTGTTGGCCCGGATCAAGGCGGCGTTCGAGCGCCGGCACGAGACATTGTATACCTATTCCCTGAAAGACCAGGACCCGGTTCTGATCAACGCCCGCGTCGCCACCATTGGCGAGCTGCCGGCCCTGCCCGAAGAACCCAGATCACCCACGGGTCCGGATGCACCCGCCATTGGCCGGCGGCGGATTTATCTCGGTGACTGGCTGGAGGCGCCGGTTTACGATTTTGACCGGCTTTCCGCCGGCCAGATCATCGAAGGGCCCGCCCTGGTGGTGTCGGAAACCACCAATGTCCTGCTCCGCCCCGGCGATCGGGCCACGACCACCCCCCATGGCTGGCTGGATATCCAGATCACCGCTTAAGGCACCATTAACCATAGTTGCCGATACTGCCAGCCTGCGCCGTATGGGGAGATATTCATGAACGATCTGGGTCCACTGGTGGACACATTCGCCAAGCTGGAGCCCTGGCGGGGCGCCTGCGCCGAGGGCAGTTTTGCGAATTATTTGGGCGTTATGACGGATCTTGAATTCATCGAACGGCATCATCCTTCAAATACAAGTTTAATCAGCGAAAAAAATGGCAAAACGATCCGTATGCCAATCGTTTCGGATGGCGAGCCGTTTTTCGAATTTGCCGCCATCCATAAGGCGGTGCAAGCCGCGCACGATCGTTTCACAATGGTGGAGCTAGTCGGCGGCTATGCGGCCCGGTCGGTTGATGCCTACAGGGCGCTGCAAGTTTTCAATCCCCTGCCGTGTCAACTGGTCGTCGTGGAAGCGGAGCCAACACATTTTCAATGGGCCAAGCGGCACTTGGCCGCCAACGGCATCGAGCCAAAAAATCACTGGCTGATCAATGCCGCCGTCTCCATCGACAGTGACCCGATCATGTTCATGCGCGGCGCCGGTTTGTTTTTCAACGGCATCGTCGGGATCAAGGATATTGAAAAACTTATTACTCAGATTATCGACATGGGCGCCAGCGATCAGGTGGTGCGGAACCTGATTTCAGGCGGCACCTGCGGCATGCAAATTCCCTTTCAAAGCGCCGCCGGCGTAGACAATTTTGACTACAGTTTTGTTTCGGCAATGGCCCTGAACGATATTCTGAGCCCCCTCCCCCTTGTGGACCTTATGGATATTGATATTCAGGGCGCCGAGGATGTTGTTATCCATCCCGCCATGGAAATGCTGAATGCCCGGGTCAAACGCCTGCAAATCGGCACCCACGGCGCCGATATCCATAGCGGTATTTGGGAGTTTTTCTTCGCCAACGAATGGATCTGCGAATTCGACTACGCCCCCGCCACCACACACCAAACGCCGTGGGGAGACTTCGAGACCCAGGACGGCATCCTGCATTTCCACAATCCCCGCCTTTAAAATATTGATATCGGTTTATCCCAAGGTAGGGTGATAGACTCCCAATTGTCAGAACGAAATGTTCAATATTTGGGGGCGCACATGCGTATCGGCTTGTTCACGGCATCGCAATGGAGCCAGGAGGAGGATCCTAAAGCGGTACTGGTCAACCTGCGCCAGCAGGTCCGCGCGGCGCGGCAAAACGGGTTCTCGTCTCTATTGCTGGGCCAGCATGTCCTGAGCGGCCCCATGGGAATGTTTCAAACCATGCCGCTGCTGGGACAGATCGCCGATGATGCCGCCGGCATGCAGATCGGGCCGGGCGTGCTATTACTATCCATGATGAACCCCGTTCTGGCGGCCGAAGAAGGCGCCACGGTCGATTGGCTGTGCGACGGCAATTATGTCCTGGCCGCCGGGCTGGGTTACCGGGAAGAGGAATTCCAGGCCATGGGGGTTTCCAAATCCAACCGGGTTGGCCGCCTGACGGAAGGTCTGGAGATCATCAAGCGACTTTGGACCGAGGATGAGGTCACCCACCATGGCCGCTATTTTCACCTGGACAACGCCAAACCGGGCGTGCGGCCCAAGCAACGGCCGCGCCCGCCGATCTGGCTGGGCGGCGACGTTGAGGCGGCGGTGCGCCGCGCCGCCCGTCTGGGGGATGCCTGGCTGGCCGCGCCCACGACCGCCTTTGACACTGTCAGTGGTTTCTTGGAGGATTTCCGTGACGAGCGCCGGAAACACGGTTTAGGGGAGGACGTGAAATGCCCCATCGTGCGGGAATGTTTCATCGGCCGGGACGGCGCCCATGCCAGGGCGGTCTCCCGCGGGCCGTTGCTGGCCAAGTATGCCGCCTATGCCTCGTGGGGCCAGGAAGGTGCTGTGTCCGGCAACTTTGAAACCGCCTTCGATGACTTTGCCGCCGCCCACTTCCTGATTGGCGATGCGGTCGAGGTTCGGGATAAATTACAGGCCTTCGCCGAGACCACGGGCAGCGATCATTTTCTCATGCGGGTGCAATGGCCGGGCCTGGACCAGGACGAAGCGCTGGCGAATATCGAACGCATCGCAAAGTTGATATAGGAGATCGCAATGGCCAGAGGTTTATTGCTCGCGGTATTTGATTATGCCAACGCGGCGGCGGACGAATTTCATGACTGGTATGATCTGGAACATATCCCCGAGCGCCGGGCGGTGGCGGGCTTCGGCGCCTGCGAACGATGGCTCGACACCGAGGCGGCGGCGGTTTCCGTGGCCAGCTATGATCTGGACAGCCACGACGTCATGGCCAGCGCGGCGTACCAGGCCATCGCCCATGACAACCTTTCCCCCTGGTCGAAACGCATCGGCGGTATCTGCAACATTCTGCTGCGCTTCGAGGGCACGCAGATCACCCCCGGCGATGCGAAGGCGCCGGCCCCTGCCGCCAACGCCGGTGCCCTGCTGGTCAACGCCATGAACGTCGCGGCGGAAGGGGAAGACGATTTCAATGCCTGGTATGACCAGGAACACCTCCCCGCGCTGTTGGCGGTTCCCGGCACACTGGCCGCGCGGCGCTATCGATCGGCGGAGGCGGGCGGCGGCAGCCACCGTTATCTGGCCATCTATCATCTGAGCAACGCGGAAGTCACCCAATCCGAGGCCTGGGCAGAGGCGGTGGACACGCCCTGGAGTGCCCAGGTCCGCCCCCATTTCCGCGACCGCCTCCGCACCCTGTCGCGGCGCTACACGCGCGGGGGCTAGCGGTGGCGGTGCTGGAAGAGTGAGATCAGCGGCGGTGCTGGTCTAAATGATCGACGTCCCGTTTGCCAGGCACGAGGTCATTCTTCCGGCAGGCCCGCCTTTCGCAAGCTGCCGAGTAAACTCTTCATATAGGTTTCGTGCGCGCCGACGTAATGGCTGCGGGTGAAGCTGATCGAAAGCGCCGGTTCAAGCTGTATGGCTTTTCCGACTGCCGTCTGCGCCTCGCTCATTTGCCCAGCTTCAGCCAATGCCGCCGCGAGATACATGCGGGGTGCGAAGCTGGTCTCGGGGAACTGACAGGCCTGCCGGCAATGCGCGATGGCCTCGTCGTGGCGACCAAGAGAACGTAGCGCCGTGCCTTTTACCATGAGTGGATACCAGCGCATTGGGTCGCGCGGGCTGAGCCGGAGCGCGGCATCAAAATGGGGCAGAGCTTGCTCCGATTGGCCGGCACCATAATAGTAGGCCCAGCCGAGGCCATAATGACCCCGGGCGAAGTTGGGATTGATCGCAATCGCGGTCTGCATTTCACCAAGCCCCATTTCGACCTCACCGGAAAAGATATTCACCCGCCCCAAGGCGAAAACCGCCAGCGGCTCGTTCGAATCGAGAGATACCGCTCGTTCGGCCGCCCCTCGCGCCGACGCCAAGGCTTTTGCAATATCCTCGGCGTAGCCTATCGGCACCGAGACATGGTGAACATACGCGAGATAAGCATGGGCCGTCGTAAACTTCGGATCGAGTTTGGCGGCTTCCTGGAATTCGCGTATGGCCTGACCGTGATCGGTCTTGTTGAAGCTATAGAAATGTGACAGGCCGCGTTGCAAAAGCTCCCAGGCATCGAGGTTTTCCGGCGGCTTGCGTTGGGCACGCGCGCTCGTGTGCCCCAATCTCCGGCTCGACCGCGACCACGATCTGTTCGGTGATCTGATCCTGAAGATCAAAGACATCATCCAGGGCACCGTCGAAGCGGTCGGCCCACAGGTGGTTGCCGCTGGTCGCATCGATCAGCTGCGCGGTGATACGGACGCGATTACCCGCCTTTCGGACATTGCCTTCGACGATATATCGCACGCCCAGCTCGCTGGCGACCGTGCGGACGTCCGGTGAGGTGCCCTTGTAGGAGAAGCTTGAATTTCGCGCGATCACGAACAGCGAGCGGAAGCG
>JAYGEA010000140.1:0-7721 GCA_046582635.1 Alphaproteobacteria bacterium | reverse complement strand
CTCCAGAATCCAATTGGGATTCCTCAAGATATAATCTTCATATGATTCCAATAGGTGATTTTTTAAATGGGTCATTCTAGAACCTCCTTCTTGATATTATTCTTGAGGTAGTGATCTCTGGACATACTGAACCCCCCCACTGGAAGGAACAGTATGTCGAGACACTTGAGTCCAGTGACCTCAGAACACATTGCATCAGAGAAACTTATTGAACCAATACTACAACGTTTGGAATTCAGAAAGTGAGGCGGGTAATCCTATATCCTCTTCACTCACACCATTCGGGTTTCGAAATCCAAGTGAGTTCTTCCTCTACTAAAACTACGGTAACGATTTGATGCAGACACAATTACAGTCCAAATCGTTTGAGGGTGATTGTGATGTTCCCTCGTCCTACTGAAAATATTTCATCACCCATATTCAGTTTTGGTGACAACTAAAATCCTACCTGTCAAACAATCCTTTCGGGAATGACTTTCGTATCCTTTCCTCTGCATCAATCCAGAGTTCCGATGCGGTTCTTCGTCCCACGATTATCGGAGGTAATAATAACAGACCTACCCAAGTCACTTTGATGTGTCCTTCTATTTAGACAAACGTATCCCTTGAAATACGCAGATGAAGCTAAATAAATAAAATAACAATAATGTTTCAATAATACCAATGAGTTAGTAATGTTATTAGTCTAATTTTGATGTCCTTGAGACTTAGACATCGTTGATGAGTTTGCGTTCGACGTAATGGATACTCAGGGGTCCGATATCGGGATCATGTTTCTGACGGATACGTTCATCCCGCAATCGTTTCTTCTTCAAGATTGAGTAGACGTGGGTGTTGAAGAACCTCTTACCCCTTGAGGTCTTGTAACCTCTCTCCCTCAACCACTGTGCAATCTTGCGATACCCCATACCACCGTCATGGAGTTCCTTGATCGTGTCATGAAGGAATTGTTGATACTCGGAGTATGGGGGAACCCAGAGTGTAGAGGTTCTCAGGGTTGCAGTGAAACAGAGGTAATAATCTACCTCTGGAACCCATCCGTTGGAAATTACTCCACGGTCACCGATTTTGCCAGATTACGCGGCTGATCCACGTCGGTGCCCTTGAGGACGGCGATGTGATAAGCCAGCAACTGCACGGGGATCGAATACAGGATCGGCGCCACGAAGGGATGCACGCTGGGCAGGCGGATGGTGGTCCAGGCGGTATCGCCCGTGCTGTCGATGCCCTCGCCGTCGGAAATCAGCACCACTTTGCCGCCGCGGGCCGCGACCTCCGCCATGTTGGAGGCGACCTTGTCGAACCACTGGTCCTTGGGCGCCACCACGATGACCGGCACCTGTTCGTCGATCAGGGCGATGGGGCCGTGTTTCATCTCGCCGGCCGGGTAGCCTTCGGCATGGATGTAGGAAATTTCCTTCAGCTTTAGGGCGCCTTCCATGGCGATGGGGTAGCTGGTGCCACGGCCCAGATAGAGGGCGTCCCGTGCCTTGAAGATGTCCTGAGCCAGTTTCTGGATATGCTCGTCATGATGCAGCACCTCGACACAGCGCGAAGGGACTTCGGTAATGGCCTGGCTCAGTATGGCTTCGGTTTGGGCATCCAGCTTGCCCCGCTGCTTGGCCGCTGTGATGGCCAGGCAGGCCAGCACCACGAGTTGCGTCGTGAAAGCCTTGGTGGAGGCGACGCCGATTTCGGGTCCGGCCAGGGTTTGCAGTACCACGTCGCTTTCCCGCGCGATGGAACTGTCGGGCACG
Organism: Alphaproteobacteria bacterium; assembly: GCA_046582635.1. Lineage (GTDB taxonomy): Bacteria > Pseudomonadota > Alphaproteobacteria. The sequence continues at coordinate 5,964 of JAYGEA010000140.1, read as the reverse complement.
TTGATGATGGAGAGGATTGTCTGGCCTTGTGCCTTGCAGAGCCTCAGCGCCTCCAACGTATCCATGGTCTCCCCGGATTGGGAGAGAAAAATGGCGACGCCGCCTTCGGGCAAGGGCGCCTCGCGATAGCGAAATTCGGAAGCTACGTCGACCTCCACGGGTATCTGTGTCATGCCCTCGAACCAATATTTTGCTACCAGGCCGGCATAGGAAGCTGTACCGCAACCGATAATCGTTAGCTTTGGTACATTCTTGAAATCAAACGGGAGAGGGGGCAATTGGATGGAGCGTTCTTCCGGATTGAAGAAGGAATGAATGGTATCCCCGATCACGGTGGGTTGTTCATAGATCTCCTTCAACATGAAGTGGCGGTAGTTGCCTTTTGAGATATCGCCCAACGAATTGGCGGTCAGTTTGATCTCCCGCCGTACCACTTTGCCCGAGGCGTCGTGGATTTCGGCGCCGTCCCGGCGCACCACGACCCAATCGCCCTCGTCCAAATAACAGATCCGGTTGGTCCAGGGCGCCAGCGCGATGGCGTCGGAGCCCAGGTACATCTCGTCATCGCCATAGCCCACCACCAGCGGGCTGCCGCGCCGCGCACCCACCATCAGGTCATGCTCGCCGGAGAAGATCACCGCCAGGGCAAAGGCGCCCTCCAGGCGCTTCAACGTGGTCTCGGCCGCCGCGACCGGGTCCAGGCCATCCTTCAGATACTGGCTGATCAGGTGGACGACAACCTCCGTGTCTGTTTCGGAAGCGAAATTAGCGCCGCGATCCACCAGTTCCGCCTTCAATTCCTTGAAGTTCTCGATAATGCCGTTGTGCACCAGGGCGACGTTGGAGGTGGCATGGGGGTGCGCGTTGACCTCGTTTGGGATGCCGTGGGTGGCCCAGCGGGTGTGCCCGATACCCACATCGCCCCCCAGCGGTTCCTCGTCCAGGCGATTGACCAAATTTATCAACTTGCCCTCGGCCCGGCGCCGGTCGATATGGCCGTTGACCAGGGTGGCGATGCCGGCGCTGTCATAGCCGCGGTATTCCAGGCGTTTCAGCCCCTCGGCAATCCTATTTGCGACGCCGCCTTGCTTTTCACTGCCGATAATGCCGATGATACCGCACATATTGCGTTCCTATTTTTTATCTGTTTTTCTCTTTTGCGCAGCTTTCTCCGCTGCCTTGCGTTTACGAAATGACGACGCCCAGCCCTGCCGTTCCTGTTGTTTCGATCGCTCGACGGCCAGGGCATCCGCCGCGACCTCGCGCGTGATCGTACTGCCCGCCCCGACGATGGCGCCGTCGCCCACCTTGACCGGTGCCACCAATGCGGTATTGGAGCCGATAAAGGCGCCCTTGCCGATGTCCGTGAAGGCTTTCAGAAAGCCATCGTAATTGCAGGTAATTGTTCCCGCGCCGATATTGGCGCCCATCCCCACACGGGCATCGCCGATGTAGCTGAGATGGTTGACCTTGGCGCCGTCCTCGATACGGGCCTTCTTGATCTCGACAAAATTGCCGATGCGGGCGCCGGCGCCAATCTCCGCCTCCGGCCGCAGGCGGGCAAACGGCCCGATGACGGCGCCCGCCGCCACCTGGCAACCTTCAAGATGGGAAAAGCCATTTATGGTGACATGATCGCCCACGGTAACGCCGGGGCCGAAGAAGACATGGGGTTGGACGGTAACATCCCGGCCCAACGTGGTGTCATGGCTGAAATAGACGCTGTCGGGGTCCAGCAGCGTGACGCCAACGTCCATGGCCCTATGGCGCAGGCGGTTTTGTATGACCGCCTCGGCCTGGGCCAACTGGTCGCGGGAATTGATGCCGTAAGCCTCGATCTCGCCCGCCTCGACCACCCGGCATGCGCGGCCCAAACGGCTGGCGATCTCGACAATTTCGGTTAGGTAATATTCGCCCTTGGCATTGTCGGTACCGAGGCCGTCCAGCAGCTGGCCCAGAATGGCACCGTCGATGGCCATGAAGCCGGAATTGCACAGATCGGTTTGCCTCTCCGCCTCGTTGGCGTCTCGATGCTCCACAATGCGGGACAGATTGCCGTTCCCGTCCCCGTTCTCGTCTATCATCAGGCGGGCATACTGGGCCGTGTCGGCGGGGCGGAAGCCCATCACCACCACCGCCGGGTCACTGTCCGAATGGCGGGCGGCCAGCATGGCTTGCAGGGTTTCCGCTGCGACCAGGGGCGAATCCCCAAATAGCACCAGGACATCGCCCGTGAAGCCGGCCAGATTTTCCCGCGCCGCCATCACCGCATGCCCGGTGCCCAAGGCAGACGCTTGGATCGCGATATCCAATCCCGGCACCGCCGCCCTGATGGCATCACCGTTGTCTGGCGAAACCACGACAATGCGTTTTTCCGGGCCCAAGGCGTCCACCACCGCCAGTAACTGCGCCAGCATGGAACGGCCCGCCAGGGGATGCAGCACCTTGGGCAGGTCTGATTTCATCCGGCTGCCCTGGCCGGCGGCAAGTATGACGGTGGCGATGGGGTATTGGCTCATGTAATCATTTCTTCGATTCAGGGGCTCTTCGATTCAGGAGCGATTCGCTAGGGAATTCTACCCTCTTCTCTATCGCCGTACCTTGGTATTTAGCGCGGCGAGGGTGCCACAAGGTCAACAGCAGACCAATTCAATTACCTTTACAGTATCTTTCAATGCAGTGTCATAAATCACTACGATGGCAAAAAAAGGGCGTCGGGAATGGATTATCCGCAATGGCGATTACCGGCATATTAGTTGCCGCCGTCGTGCTGTTTATTTGGGGCCGGCCGCGCTATGACGTGGTCGCCGTTTTGGCGCTGTTGGCGACCGCCATCGCCGGGTTGGTGCCGGCGGGTTCGATTTTCGCCGGTTTTGGCCATCCGGCGGTGATTACCGTGGTGGCGGTGCTGATCATCAGCCGGGGCCTGCGCAACGCCGGGGTGGTGGATATGATCGCTGGCTGGCTGGCGCCCCTGATGGACCGCCCGCACCTGCTATTTGGCGGCCCTGACCCTGACGTGCGGGTTTTGCTCCGCCTTCATGAAAAATGTGGGCGCCTTGGCGATCCTCATGCCCGTGGCGCTGGAGACTGCCCGCAAGCAGCAACGCTCTCCCGCCGCCTTGCTGATGCCGTTGAGTTTTGGCGCCATTCTGGGCGGCCTGGCGACAATGATCGGCACGCCGCCCAATGTCATCATCGCGCAATATCGGGCCGATGCCTTTGATCAGCCGTTTTCGATGTTTGATTTCACGCCGGTGGGCGGCATCATTGCCATTCTGGGCGTGCTGTATCTGGTCTTGTTCGGCTGGCGCCTGATCCCGCGCCAACGTCGGGGCCAGGCCAGTGCGGAAGATGTATTCCAAATCCGCGACTACATGACCGAGGCGCGTTTGCCCGCCGATGCCGCACTGATAGGCCGTTCTATCGCCACCCTGCCGGAGCTGGATGAACTTGATGTCCTGGTGACCGCCCTGATCCGGGGGGAGGAGCACCGCCCCGCCCCCAGCCGGCGCACCAAATTGCAGGCTGGCGATATTCTGGTGCTCCGCGCCGACCCGGTGGATTTGAAAAGCTTTATCGAAGCGGCGGAACTGGAACTGGTGGGCGATGAAGCGCTGTCGCCGGCGCATCTGGTCTCCGACGAAATTGCCCTGATCGAGGCCGTGGTCACCACCGATTCCCCACTCAATGGCCGTAGTGCCCGCACCGCGAACTTGCGCAACCGCCATGGCCTGAACCTGCTGGCCATCGCCCGCCAGGGGCAGCGGCTGCGCAGCCGTTTGGACCGGGCCGTGATGCGGCCGGGCGATGTCTTGTTGCTGCAGGGCGACAGCGGCGCCATGCCCGAGACCCTGGCCCGCCTGGGCTGCCTGCCCCTGATGCGCCGGGGCCTGTGCCTGGGCCAGGAACGCCGGGTGCTGCTGGGCCTGGCCATTTTCGCCGCTGCCTTGGCGGCCAGCGGGCTGGGCCTGTTGCCGGCGGCCGTGTCCCTGACGGCCGCCGCCGTGGCCATGGTGTTGTTGGGGTTTTTTAATTTGGGCGAGATGTATGGCGCCATCGACTGGCCGGTGATCGTCCTGCTGGGCGGCATGATCCCCGTGGGCGGGGCGTTGGAAAGTACCGGCACCGCCGCGCTTTTGGCCAATGGCCTGGTTGACCTGGCCGGATCATTGCCGGTGTGGGTGTTGTTGACCTTTGTTCTTGTCCTGACCATGACCCTGTCCGACGTCATGAACAATGCCGCCACGGCGGTGGTCATGGCGCCCATATCGGTGGGTATCGCCCAGGGCTTGGGCAGCAGCCCGGACGGCTTTTTGATGGCCGTCGCCATCGGGGCATCCTGCGCCTTCCTCACGCCCATTGGCCATCAATGCAACACTCTGGTATTGGGTCCCGGCGGCTATCGGTTCTCGGACTATTGGCGGGTTGGCCTGCCCCTGGAAATCGTTATCGTTGTTGTCGCCGTGCCCCTGATTATGTGGATTTGGATGTAACAGGAGTATTGCCGAGCGTTTTGACGCCGTCCTGTTCGATCTGGACGGTACTCTGATCGAAACCGCGCCGGATCTTTGCGGCGCCCTCAATCATACCCTGGCGCAAGCCGGCCGGAGCGGCGTCGAACTTGACCAGGTGCGCCATATGATCGGTGACGGCGCCCGGGTCATGCTGCGCCTTGGCCTGGAGGCGACGGGCGAAAATCCGACGGATGACGAGATCGAACAATGGTTCGACGTCCTGCTGGATTATTATTGGCACCATGTGGCGGACGAAAGTTTTGCCTTTGACGGCGTTCGGGCGGCATTGGACGCCTTGCGCGCGGCGGGTTTGCAACTGGCCGTCTGCACCAACAAGCCCGTGGCCCTGTCGAACCGACTGTTCGATCAACTGGCCATGGCCGATTATTTCGCCGCCGTTCTGGGCGGCGACAGTCTGGCGGTGCGCAAACCCGACGCCGGACACATTTTGGGCACCCTCGAGGCGATCGGTGTCGCGCCCGACAGGGCGGTGATGATCGGCGACAGCGCCAACGACCTGAACGCCGCCCGCAACGCCGGCATTCCGGTGGTGCTGGTCACTTTTGGTTACACAACGGTGCCGGTTCAAGAGCTGGGCGCGGATGCCCTGATCGATCATTTCGACCAATTGTTGCCGGCCCTGGAAATGCTAAGCCACAAGCTTGCTTGACAGCGCCGCCCGGCGGCATTAATTCCCACTCCCTGGAGGGCGCATAGCTCAGTTGGTTAGAGCGCTGTGTTCACATCGCAGAGGTCCCAGGTTCGAATCCCGGTGCGCCCACCATATTTTCTGTAACAGTAACAATATGTTATAGAAATTCTGGCTCTTACCAAATTTCTACGAATTCAACCCGTCACAGTTAGGTCACAACGGGAGAATTCATATGGCCAGTATTCGAAGACGAAATGGTAAATGGCAGGTTCAGATTAGACGAACCAACCAACCTTCCTTGAGCAAGTCTTTCATCCAGAAGTCCGATGCCGAGCGCTGGAGCAGGATGATTGAATCGAAGTTGGATGTAGAGGGGCTGTTGCCAGATACAAACATTTTGAAGCGTCATACTCTTAGTGATTTGATAACCCGGTACCTGGAACAGATGACGCCCAAGAAGAGAGGACATGGCCCAGAAAGTCTCCGGCTTAAGAAGATCAAGAGACATCGCCTAGCCTCATGCCGATTGATTGATCTCAAAACCGCAACGGTAAATGGATACGTTGAAAACAGGATCGAGAAAGTTTGCCCTGCTACGGTTGCGCTGGAAGTCGGTCTGCTGCATCACATTATCGAAACAGCCAAATTGCAGTGGGGTTTTCCGTTTCAAGATAACCCGATCAAGAATGTCCATCGGCCCGGCAAACCAGGGGTGCGGAACAGAAGGCTTGAACCTGACGAAGAGCAGCTCCTGTTCGAAGGCTGCAGCAAATCAACCGTTACCTACCTCAAGCC
>JAYGEA010000332.1:0-17415 GCA_046582635.1 Alphaproteobacteria bacterium | reverse complement strand
TTGCCAAGCATAGGGGCAATTTTGCACTAATACCAACGTGTGGTGATAAAGACCCCTATAGACGCTTTACGACGACTTTCGGGTAGGAGCGTGTTGCGCCGTGGTACCAGTACCACAAGCGGCGCGCGACGCAGCCGAAAGCCGCCGTAAAGCGCCACATTCGGTCGCTTCAGAGGCCCCTCGGCGGCGTCATGAAAGCTTGACGGTACCAGTACCGCCGGCGGTTCCATTCCTACCCGAGGGGCCTCTGAAACGATCTATATGGGTCTTTATCACCGCACGTTGGTATAAGTCAGCATTGGCGCTAGTCTAGCTGAAATTGACACGGGAGAACGCAGTCCATGACATCTCGGGTGATCGACGCCGACGGGCATATTTGCGAGACCAAATCATTGTGGCAGGACTATGTCCCCCAGCGTTACCGCGACCGGACCATCCGCATTGAACGGGGCGATGACGGCCAGGACCGCACCTGGATCAACGGCGTGGTGCGCCAGGATTTGCTGCCCGCCATGGCCTGCGTGCCCAACGGCATGGACGATCCCGACAATCCCCCCACCTGGGACGATATCACCCTGGGCTCTCACGACGGGGCGGCCCGGGTGGCGGTGATGGATGAGGAGGGCATTGAACATACGCTGCTGTTCCCCTCCATGTATCTGCTGTCGGGCGACATCAAAGACCCAGGCGTGGCGGCGGCGGCCTGCCACGGCTACAACGAATGGGTGGCGGATATGTGCAAGGACGGCCATGGCCGCCTGGACGCCGTCGGCCTGGTGCCCCTGCAATCGGTTGAGGCGGCAACGAAAGAGGTTGCCCACATCGCCCAGCTTGGTCTGAAGGGCGTCTGCTTCCGGCCCGAACGCTATAACGGCATGGCCCTGCACGACGAGATGCTGGCGCCGTTCTGGAATGCGGTGGCCGACCAGGGTTTGTTCGCCGCCGTGCACGGCAGCTTCGGCTCGCACATGCCCAGCTTCGCCTCCTCCCGCTACAAGAATACTTTCTTCACCCACATGATCTGCCATCCGTTCGAGCAAATGGCGGCCTGCATGGATATTGTCTGCGGCGGCGTTCTGCAGCGCCACCCCGGCCTGCGCGTGGCCTTTCTGGAATCCGGCCTGGGCTGGCTGGAATATTGGCTGGGGCGCATGGATGAACATTTCGAGGTCATGGGCGCCCGCGTGCCCTGGCTGAACCGCCGCCCCTCGGAATTATTCAAGGAGCAATGCTTCATCTCCATCGAGGCGGACGAGGCCCATCGATTGCCGAAGATCCAGGAAATGGGCCTGGAAAAATGTGTCTTCTGGGGCGCCGATTACCCTCACTACGACTGCACCTATCCCGGCGCCGTAAAGGAGTTGCAGGAACATTTGGCCCCCATCGACCAAGGCCTCGCCGACCTGATCCGCCACGAGAACGCAGCGCGGTTCATCGGGCTTGACTGAGAGCCTTATTCGTCATCATCAAATTCAAATCCGTCTGCCAAAAAATCCAGCTTCGCCGATCGGTGGAAGCCGTCGAAGACGGGATAGCGGTCGTCTTCCGATGGCGCGTTCTCTGGGCTGAGGGCGTATTCCGCCGTCATGTTGGGGACGGCACCGTTGACGCTGATGGTTTCGCCGGAGATGAAGCTGGCGGCCGCTGAAAGCAGGAAGACCACCGCCGCCGAGACTTCCGCCTCTGTTGACAGTCGGCGGGCGGGGACGAAAGATCTGCGCTTTTGGATCTTCTTTTTGTGCGCTAGGGGATATTGCTGCAAGCCTTGGGTGGCGATGTAGCCCGGCGCCACCACGTTGACGCGGACGCCGTAATGGGCCCATTCCAGGGCAGCTGTTTTGGTGAAATTTTCCATCCCCGCCCGCGCTGCGCCGGAATGGCCAAGACCCGGCATGGAGCGGGCATGATCAGCGGTGATATTGACGATGGTACCGCCCGTATCCCGCATGCTTTGGTTCAACACCTCCCGCGCCATGAGGAAACCGCCGGTTAGATTGGTGCGAACGACCACTTCCCAACCTTTCTGGCTGATATCCTCCAGCTTGGCCAGGAACTGCCCACCGGCATTGTTGACCAATCCGCTGATCGGCCCGTGCCTGGCCACTATCCGACCGACGTTCGCAGCCACGTCATCTTCCTCGCGGATATCAAAAGCGGTGCAATCGGCCTTGCCGCCATCCTCCACGATCTCGGCCACGACGGATGTTAGTTTCTCCAAATTGCGTCCGGTAATCACAACGTTGGCGCCCAGATGAGCCAGCTCGTGGGCAATGCACCGGCCGATACCGCTGCCGCCGCCCGTGACGACAATGATTTGACCGGCAAACAGATCGGCGGTGAAGACGGAGTTGTAGGGCATCAGGACTGATCATCGTCCCATCTGGGAAACAGGGCATGGGTCACGCCTAACTGATCCAGGGCGCGGCCGACGCCCTGGTTGATGATGTCCCGGAGGGTTTCGGGCTTGTGATAGAAGGCCGGCATGGGGGGCAGGATGATGGCGCCGTAGTCGGCGGCGCGGACCATAAGGTCGAGATGGCCCTTGTGCAGGGGCGTCTCGCGCACCATGAGGACCAGGGTGCGGCGTTCCTTCAAAGTAACGTCGGCGGCGCGGGCGATCAGGTCGGCATCGTAGGAATTGGTGATCGCCGACAGGGTCTTGATGGAGCACGGCGCGACGATCATGCCGGCGGTGAGGAACGAGCCCGACGAGATGGAAGCGGCGATATCCTTGTTGGAATGCACCACATCGGCCAGGGCCCTAACCTCCGCCAGGGGGATCTCGGTCTCCAGCATCAGGGTCCGGGCGCCGGCTTCGGAGACGATCAGGTGCGTGGGGATGGCCAGTTCCTTCAGGGCGCGCAGGATCTCAACCCCATAGACCACGCCGCTGGCGCCGGTGATCGCCACCACCAACGGCAGGTTCCCATTTTCTGTCACAAGCGTCATTCCATGGCCGCCTTTCGCTCCCGTGCGGCAATATAGGCCGTGGAGGCGATGATAATCGCCGCGCCGGCGCCTGACCAGATGCTGGGTTGTTCGTCATAGAGAAAATAGCCGATGGCACCGGCCCAAATCAGGGTGAAGTAGACGCCGGGCTGGGTAAACGACAGATCCGCTATCTGGAACGACTTGGTCCAGCAAAAATGCGCGCAGGTGGCCATGACGGCCGCGCCGAAAGTAAAGATGCAGGTGTGCAGACTGGGCATGGTCCAGACAAACAGGGTCGGCACCACGCTGGCCAGGGCAACGAACAGGGAGAGATAAAACACCATGGCGAAGGTTGAGGTGCGCGGGGCCAGATGCTTGCCAATCAGGGTGGAGGCGGCCTGGAACGGCGCCGAAATCAGGATTGCGATGGCGCCCACCGAGATTACTTCCACGCCGGGACGCAAGATCACCATGGCGCCGACGAAGGCCGCGACAATGCCGCCCAGGCGGCGGTAGCTGAACCGCTCGCCCAAAAACACGAAGGCACCGACGGTGATGAACACCGGCGCGGTAAAACTCAATGCCGTCAGATCGGCCAGGGTCATCTTGGTCACGGCATAAAACCACAGCAGCACGCTGAAGCCGTGCACGATGCCGCGCAGCATATGGCCGGCGATCAGTTTCGGCTCCCTATCAGTTGGCACGAACTTGAAAACCATGGGCAACAGCAACAAGGTGCCGAAGGCGTAGCGCATGAAGCCGGCCTGCAAGGGGTGGATATCGTCCATCACGCTGCGCACGATCCAGGTCAGCGAAGTAATGAACACTCCGCCGAGCAGAACCAGCAGCAGGCCAATGACGTTGGCGCGCCACGTGGGCGCGGCAATAGCGGCAACAGTGTTTGGCGTCATCTAGAGATAAATTTCCGGCGGGCGGCCCAGCAAGACCTGCCCGGCAGTCTCGTAATGGGAGCCCCGCGCCTGGATCTGCTGGGTCAGGGTGTGCATGTCGCGGAACCGCCGCTCGAACGGGGTGCCGGGAAAAATGGCGCTGACACCGGCCGCCTTATAGACCCAATCGGTCACATCGGAAGCGCCATGAATGGCATGGGTGGCGGCCAGGCGCACCCGGGCCCGGTCGGGGACCGGCATGGGATCGGTCTCGTTGGCGGCGGCATAAACCTCCGCCAAGGCCTCCAACAGATAGGCCCGCGCCGCGCCCAGGGTCGCTTCGCCCCTGGCCACGCCGCCTTGTATCGATTCCGTATCCGCCAGGCGGGCCAGGCCACGCGGGGTTTTGTCCGCCGCCAATTCCATGAAGTTGGCCAACATGGCCCGCCCGATACCCAGGGCGACGGCGGCCACGCCAACCGCATACAGGTTCTGCTGGGGAAAGGCATACAGGGGCCCACCGTGCCAACGCAAGCCCGGGTAATCACGGGTCCCCGAGTAGGCTTCGGCCACAAACAGATTTTCGATGCTGTAGGAATCAGATGCCGTGCCACGCAAACCGATGGTATCCCAGGTATCGTGCAGGGTGGCCTTATGGCTGGGGAACAACAAGGTGCGGATGGTGGGGTGCCCGGCCGCGTTCAGGCGCAGACTGCCGTCGGGTTCCTTGACGCGGCAATGCACCCCCATCCAATTGGCCTGGCGGCAGCCGGAGGCAAATTCCCACCGGCCGCTGACCTGGTAGCCGCCGTCCACCGCGTCCGCCAAACCCTTGTGGGGCGGGCCCCAGGCGATGATGGTGCGGGGGTCGGCGAAGATTTCCCGCGCCGTCGGCTCTTCCAGATGAGGCGCGATCAGGGCGGAAGAGTTGCCGACGAAAATGTTCCAGGCCACCGAGGCATCGTGTTGGGCAATCTCCTCCAGCGCCAGCACATAGGCGCCCAGTTCAACTTCACCGCCTCCCAGATTCCGCGGCAGCAGCATCCGGAACAGGCCGCCATCGTGCAATTTCGACAGCAGGGGTTCGGGGATACGCCGGGTCTGTTCGATCTCATCGCCGGCCGCGGCCAGCGGTTCCGCCACGGCCCGGGCGGCGATCAAAGGGTCGGTATGGCTGAATTGGTCCATGCCACATTGCGGCGCAACTAGGACGCGCTGTCAATGATCCAGCCTGGGATAATTGTATCATTTCCTAATATTCGGCAATTTCGATTATGAGTTTTCATTTGCTATTGTCTTGTTGCCCTCGCTACACTTGGTCCAACGAAACGCGACGAAGAAGCGTAAACGTGCCGAAGCAAGCGGCGTAACTTTGGGGGAGGTGGTCGTCAAACGACCACCAGCCTATGCGCCGACCTTCGGCACACCTTTAAGAGTGGCTCGCACAAGGGAGGCCTTCATTATGTCCGAGCAGAAGATCAGCAACTCATTCGGTAAACAGACACGGCGGGAATTTCTCGCCACCACAACGGCATCGGCGGGTGCCGCAGCCGCGGCGGCCGCCATGGCCAGCATGCCTGGTTCGGCGTTGGCGGCGAAGAAAAAGGGCGGCACCCTGCGGTTCTCGACCCGCTCCGACGCACGCGGCTTGGATCCGCAACGCAATGTAATTTATTACGTCTCGCACCCTTTGGCGGCGACCTCGGGCGGCCTGCTCGACATTGATGCAAACATGGATATCGTTCCCGCCATTGGCGAGGAATGGACCATTTCCGACGATATGAAGACCTATACCTTCAAGATCCGGAAAGGCGCCACGTTCCACAACGGCGCCGACGTGGACGCGCCGGCAATCAAGTGGAATTATGACCGGGTTCGCGATCCGAAAACCTCTCATTCCTTCCATCGCAGCTTCTTCAAGGAAGTCGATGAGGTCACCGCGGTCGATAAGTACACCTTGCGCATCACATTGAAGACGCCGAGCGCGGTGTTCCTGGCCAGTGTGACCTATTATCCGGTCAACCTGATCGCGCCCAACGCCGTGGATCAGGTGGATACCCATCCCATCGGTTGCGGGCCGTTCAAGTTCGTCAGCTGGAAGCGCTATACCAAGACCGAGATGGTCCGCTTTGAAAACTTCTGGCAGACCGACGCTCAGGGGAACTCGTACCCCTATCTCGACGCGATCGAGGGCTATCCGAAGAAAGAGGACAAGGTCCGTTTGGTAGCCCTGCGCACGGGTGAAGTCGATCTGATCGAGAACATGTCCTATGCGGATGCGGCCAATTTCAAGAAAAACGAAACCGCCAATTTCAATACCTGGGATATCCCACAGGTTGGTACTGGTTATCTTGCGGTTCAATCCAAAAAGGGCCCCTTCGCCATGAGCGCGGCGGATGGCAAACTGATGCGTCAGGCCCTGGCCCATGCCATCGACAGGGAAGCCATTCATCAGGCCATCTTCAACGGCCTGAGTGAAAGCCTGAATGGCTTCTATGGCTCGGCAAGCTCTTGGCACATGCCGGACATCAAAAACGTCAAGGAATACGATCCCGAGAAGTCAAAATCCATTCTGCGTAAACTGAATGCCATGAACACGCCCATCGCGGTGGTCTCGCGGCAGGCTTATTCCTACATGCATGACACCGGAGAATTGGTGTACTCCATGCTTCAGGAAGCAGGCTTTAAAACAACCAACGAAGTGTTCGACAACCCGGTATTGCGCAAGAAGTACAAAAAGTCTGACTACGGCATCGATTCCACCGCCAACAGCTATCGTTTCGAGCCGGACCAGTGGTATTCGGTCAACGTCATGTCCAGCGGACCTTCGACCAAGCTACGGACCGGCTATAAGAACGAAGCCGCCGATAAGCTGATTGTCGCCGCACGCGCCACCCGCGACAAGCAGGTGCGGATGGAGATGTATACCGACGTCGAAAGCATGGTCAATGAAGACTGCGCGTTGATTTACACCCACGGCATTCCGCTCACGTCAGCGGCAACCAAGAAGTTGAAGGATTATGCGCCTGCGTTTGCTGGTCCGTTCAACATTTCCAACGGCGGTGTACGCACTGCCTATCTGGAACGTTAGCCTCGTAAATCGACGACGCGTAAATACGACGCGTCAATATAACAGGTGCATACGTTGTCCGGTGATGCCTTCGTAACCGAAGGCGTCACCGGCGCACCACGCCGGGGCCAATAGCATGCTCATTTATATCATCAACCGCATATTACAGATCATACCTGTAATATTCATCCTGTCCGTCCTGGTCTTCGGTTTCGTCCATGCCCTGCCTGGCGATGTCATTGATACCTTGACCGCCACGGATGGGGAGGAGGACCCGGAGGTTCGGGCCGCCTTGGAAAAAGAATTCGGCCTCGACAAACCGATCTATGTGCAATACTTCATTTGGATCGGCAACGTCCTGCAAGGGGATTTCGGCAAATCACTGGTTACCCGGCGGCCGGTTAACATTGAATTGGTGGAGCGTATTCCGGCAACGGTATACCTGGCACTGGTCGGTATCGGACTGTCCATCCTGATCGCCGTACCGCTGGGCACTTTGGCGGCGGTCAAACGCAATACAATAACCGATTATACCGCGCAAATATCATCACTCACCGGGATATCAGTCCCGGAATTCTGGTTCGCCATTCTTTGTATATTGTTATTTGCCCTGCATCTGGGCTGGCTGCCGTCGTCGGGTTATGCACCGTTTTTTACCGAGACAGGCAAAAGCATCTGGTATTTGATCCTGCCGGCCCTGGCGGTGGGGTTTCGCCAAGCCGCCTTCACGACCCGGCTGACACGATCCAGCATGCTGGATGAGCTCTCCAAGGATTACGTGGATACGGCCCGCTCCCTGGGCCTGTCCGAACGCAAGGTGGTTTACAAATACACCCTGCGTAATGCCATGATCCCCACCATCACGATTTCCGGCTTGCAATTGGCCAGCCTGCTGGGCGGCACGGTGGTGCTGGAGACGATTTTTTCCTGGCCGGGGATTGGTCTGGCGATCTATTCGGCGATCCAACTGCGGGATTTCCCGGTTATCCAGGCCGGCGTACTGGTTCTGGGCATCATGGTGGTCATCATCAATCTATTGGTCGATATTACGTACCGCGTGCTGAACCCACGCGTTGGAATGGGTTAAGGGGACGCCGTCATGTCTGATCAACAATTACAGTCACGTCAACGGGTCGACACGATCAGCCCCGACGACACGCCATTCGCCATCCGCATGCGCCGCATACAGGCAATCAGCCGGAATGGTTTCGACGAACTTTTGAAGAGCAAGACCGCGACCATCGGCGCGATTATGATGTTCGCCCTGATTTCGGTTTGTATCCTGACACCAATACTTGCCACGCATTCGCCGATCAAGACCAATTACCGCATCCGCCTGGAGCCAGCCAGCGCCGAACACTATTTTGGTACCGACAAATTCGGCCGGGACATATATTCCCGGGTGCTTTGGGGCGGACAACGCATTGTCCTGATCTCCCTGGCGGCTGTTACCTTTGGCTTGATCCTGGGTATTCCGCTTGGTGTATTTGCCGGCTTTTTTGGCGGTCGCTTTGATTCCATTTCCATGCGGTTCGTCGACGGGCTTATAGCATTTCCGGGCCTGTTACTTTATCTGCTGATCATAACGGTGGCGCGGGAATGGAAGCTTGAGGGCTTCTGGAATGATTTGATTCTCATTTTTGCTCTTGGCGTGAACACCATGCCGGAAATCGCACGCCTGACCCGGGGCACCGCGATGGTTGAGGCCAAAAGGGAATATGTGGAAGCCGCCCACGTGGTGGGCGAGGGTAGTTTTTATATCGCGCTGCGGGAAATTCTACCCAATATCATCTCACCACTGATCGTCAATGCCACCGTGCGCCTGGGCTTCATTATCCTGATTATCGCCGCTCTGTCATTCCTCGGACTTGGCACACCGCCGCCAACGCCGGATTGGGGCAGCGACCTCAATGTTGCCCGTCAGCATATGGAAACCAATCCGATGATCGCGGTCTATCCTGGTTTGGCAATCTGTTATTCCGTACTTGCCTTCAACCTGTTCGGAGACGGCCTGCGGGATATTCTGGACCCACGTACGCAAAATCGTTAGAGGGGTATGGTGGTCGCCGGCGGTTTGCCGTCGCCAACCCAGTCGGCGCGGGGAAATACTTGTCGGCTGTCATAGCAACCGCCGGTGTAGGTGAGGTGGCTGACAAGGCCATCATCGCCGCCCAGCCACAAATGCAACAAGCCCGCCGGCGGTTCCATGATCACGGATAACTTTTCCGCACCGGTGAGGTCCAGGGCAAGCTGATGCGCCGGCCCCGGCGCGGTCATGGCAATGGTGCCGGCAAAGCGGCGGGTGATGGGGCGGTGCAGATGGCCGGCAAGAACCGCCTCGATCTGGCGATGTTGGCGCACCAGATTGGCAAATTCGCCGCGGCCCTCCAGTCCCATCTCGTCCATCATCCTCATACCCGTTCGAAACGGTGGATGATGCATGAACAGAATTGTGGGCCGGCCGGGCTGTTCGGCAAGCCGGTCCTGTAACCAGGTCAGGCGGGTTCGGCAAAGCCGGCCCCCCGATTGGCCCGGTATCAGAGTATCCAGGGCGATCAGGCGCGGCTCCCAATCTTCCAATGTGTATTGCATGAAGCCATCGTGACCGGCCAGGTAGCCGTGCGCGGGAAAGGCCCGGCGCATGGCCTCCCGGTCATCGTGGTTGCCGGGGATCAGATAAAACGGCATGGTCAGGCCGGCAAGAATATCTGCCAGAATAGCATATTCCTCCGCCCCGCCGCCATCCACCAGATCGCCTGTACACAGCACGAAATCCGGGCTCTCGGGCAGTTGGTTCAAATGCGCCACGGCAATGCGCAAATGGGCCACGGTCTGCAGCATACGGTCGGCGTTGCCGTCCGGCAGGGAAATATGAAAATCGGAAATCTGTGCGAATGTGAACATGGTGCGCCTATAATCACCTCGGGAAACAAATGCCATGATGGAGAAGAAGAGATGCAGGTCAAGGCCAGGGAAGTATGCGATTGGGTGGTGATCATTACGGGCGGCGGTACCGGGGTTGGGGCGGCGGCGGCGCTAATGCTGGCCGAACAAGGCGCGCGCATTGCCATCAACTATTCCCGCAGCGTGGGGGAGGCCGAGGCAACGGCGAAGGCCTGCGAGGTTCTCGGGGCCGAGGCCATCGTCTGCCAGGGCGATGTCAGCCAGGACGCCGATTGCCGCCGCATCGTGGCCGAGACCATGGACAAGTGGGGCCGGGTGGACGGCCTGATGAACAATGCCGGCACCACGCTATTGGTGGCCGACAACAATCTGGACAGCCTTTCGGCCGAGGATTTTCTGCACATCTATTCCGTCAACGTGGTCGGCGCCTATCAAATGACCCGCGCCGTGGCGGGGCACATGAAGGCGCAGGGACGGGGCAGCATCGTCAACACATCCTCCATCGCCGGGGTCATGGGCATCGGCAGCTCCATCGCCTATGCCGCATCGAAAGGCGCCATGAACACCATGACAATATCATTGGCCCGCGAACTGGCACCGGAAATCCGGGTCAATGCCATCGCGCCGGGCTTCATCACCGGCCGTTGGTGGCTGGATAAGCTGGGCCAGGAAGGCTACGACAAAATGGTTGCCCATATTGAAAAGACCTCGCCCCTGAACCATGCCGGGACACCCGAGGACATGGCGGAAGCCGCATTGTTCCTGCTGACGGCGAGCGTTAACATCACCGGCGAAATTCTGATCACCGACGGCGGCGCGCATTTGAGCGGCGCGCCCCTAATTGCGCGATAATGATCGCGCATTAATCACACACTGATAATAAACATAGGAAACCCATCACCATGGCACGGATCGACTACGCAACCACCAACCACTTGAGCGACAAAGGCAAGGACATCATGGAGAAGAATGGGCATAAGAACCTGTTCAAGATCCTCTCCTATTCCGAATCCCATTTGCACAACTATTGCCGCCTGGGCGGCGCTATTCGTAATAAAGGCGTCTTGGACCCCTGCCTGCGGGAATTGGCCATTACCCGCGTCGGCATATTGCTGGGCGCGGAGTACGAGGTCATTGCCCACAAACACATCGGCCGGGCCGTGGGCATTCCGGAAAACCAGATCGCGGCCCTGGAGACGGGCGCCAGCAGCGACGCCTTCAACGAGGTGGAAAAAGCCGTCCTGGCCTTTACCGACGACCTGGTCGCCAACGACAACCCGGGCGCCGGCGCCGGCGCCACATTCGATGCCGTGGCCGCGCATCTAAGTCATGAGGAATTGGTCGAACTTTCCCTCGCCATCACTTTCTATATCATGACCTCGAAAATTCTTATCACCTTCGGGGTCGATTTGGAAGTGGAGGAATAGACGGTTTCAGAACGGGGCCATGGCCCGACTATCGTTCTTTCGCCGTATTGCCGAGTCTGCATCATCTGTCTACTCTGTTGACGGCAAATATTGGGAAGAGGAACAGGACATGCCGCTACCGCAGGATATCAGCCCCATCAACAGCGAACTGATGGATTCCATGGCCCGAACCTCCGAGATGGACTGGATCGAGACCCACCCCGGCATGGCCTATATGAAGATCCTCTGGATCGCGCCGGAAAGCGGCCGCTGGGCGGTGCTGTTGCGCTGGAAAAAGGGCTATGTGGCCAGTGCCCACAAGCATCTCTCGGGCGCCCATGCCTTCATCCTCTCGGGCCGCTTGCAGGTCCGCGACGGCACCCTGGAGGTTGGCGATTATATCTATGAACCCAACGGCATGGTGCACGGCGAAACCACCGCCCTGGAAGACACGGAATATCTGTTCATCTGCGACGGCCCGGTGCTGTACTACGACGACGACCATTTCACCGGTTATTTGGGGTGGGAGCAGTTGCAGCGATTGCAGAACAAGGCGACAAAAAAAGCCCGGGCCAAGGCGGCCGCCGAATAGATGTCCGAACCTGAAGATCATGACTGGCTGCGCCAAGGCAGCACCTCCCCCGCCGATGTCGCGAAAAGCTACGAAGACTGGGCCCCGACCTACGACGAAACATTGGCCGAATGGGACTACCGCGCGCCCGCCGACGCCGCCGCTCTGTTAAAGGCCAGGGTCGGGCTGGACGCTGAAATTCTCGACAGCGGTTGCGGCACGGGCCTGACGGGCGCCGCGTTGCGGGCAGCGGGATTTACCGGCCCTATAGACGGTCTGGATCTCTCCCCCTCCTCGCTGGTGCAGGCAGAGAAACGCAGCGTCTATCGTTCCCTGAACGAGGCCGATTTACAATCCTTGCCACTCTCCATCGCGGACAATGCCTATGACGCCCTGATCTGCATTGGCGTCCTGACTTATGTTCCCGACAGCATGGCGGTCTTGCGGGAGTTTGCCCGCATGGTGCACCCCGGCGGAACGATCCTGGCAACCCAGCGCGACGATCTGTTCCACGAACGCGCCTTCGACAAAACACTCGCAACCCTCGCCGACGAGGGCATATTCAGCGACATCGTGATATCCGAGCCACGGCCCTATCTGCCGGCAAACCCAGACTTCGGCGACGAAATCAAGGTCATCCACATTACGATGGTTGCGTCCGGTTAGCCGCCTAGACGCCCGGCACATCGTGCGTCAAATTTCCTTGGCCGCCGCCAGGACCGCCTCGGCATGGCCCTTGACCCGGACCTTGCGCCAAACCTTGGCGACCTTGCCCCTGCCATCAATCAGGAAGGTTGAGCGTTCGATGCCCATATAAGTGCGGCCATAGTTTTTCTTTTCAACCCAGACGCCGTACTTGCCGCAGATCGCACCGTCTTCGTCGGCGGCAAGGGTGATGCGCAGATCATGCTTTTCAGCGAATTTATCGTGCTTCGCGACACTATCTTTCGAGACCCCGATGACTGCGATGCCGTTGGCGGAAAACTTGCGCTTCAGGTCGGTAAAATCCTTGGCTTCGGTGGTACAGCCGGGCGTGTCGTCCTTGGGGTAGAAATACAGTACGACCTTTTTGCCCTTCATATCTTTCAGGGCGATCTTGCCGCCGCCACCGATAGGCGCGGTGAACACCGGTGCCCGATCTCCGACATCAACCATTTTCCCAACCCCTAATCGACATTTCGCTGCTGTTCCGTGGCGGCGGCATCAACCGCGCCGTCATCGTCCAGGACCACGCCATATAATTCCAGCGCCGCCTTTTTCGAGACCATGCCGTCGCGCACATCCTTTGCCACACTTTCCACATCGCGTTTCCGCGGGTCGCCATAACCGCCGCCGCCGGGCATTTCCAGATGCAGGCAATCGCCACGCGGGATGGATTGGGTGCCCTTGTTGCGCATGGGCCGCCCCGATTCCAATTCGATCTTGCCGGTGAAACCGTCCCGGCCGCCTTCCCGGCCGCGGGGCGCATGATGCACCCGGTCAAAGGTCGCGGCGATGGCAAAGGGCGCGTTTTCGGAACTGGCAATGTCCATGATCTGCCCCGTACCGCCGCGAAATTCTCCGGCGCCGCCCGAATCCATGCGGTACTCCTTGCGCCAGATCACGATGGGCGCGATGGATTCGTTGATCTCCACCGGTGTATTGCGCACGCCCGAGGGGAAGGCCGTCGCGGACAGGCCATCCTTTAGCGGCCGTGCGCCGGCGCCGCCCGTGTGAAACAGGTTCACGGCAAATGGCGTGCCGTCGCCAAAATCCTCCTCGGGTACCAGTCCGTGGCCACCCAAAAGCATCGGGTTCCACAAACAGGATGTGCCCTCCGCCGGCGCCTTGCCGGCAACGGCCTTGTGCAACGCGCCCATGACCACATCGGGCAGCATCTGGCCGGTAACATGGCGGGCCGCGACGGCGCAGGGGTGCGGCGCGTTTAAAATTGTGCCCTCCGGCGCCGTCACCTTCACGGCCGATAGCGAACCAGCATTGTTCGGCACGCTTGACCCCACCAGACAGCGCACGCCGAACGAGGCATAGGCCTGGGTATAGGTTATGGGCACGTTAATACCGAAGTTGGAGACCCCCGTGGTGCCCGCGAAATCCACATAGATGCCGTCGTCCGCGATGGTCAGGGCGGCCACCAGGTCCAGGGGCTTGTCATAGCCGTCCACCCGCATGGCATTGTGATAGGTGCCCTTGGGCAGCTTGGCGATTTCGTCCAGCATGGCCCGGTGGGAATGCTCCACCATGTAGGCGCCCAGTTCGTCCAGATCCTCCAATTCAAACTCGTCCATCATCTCGACCAGGCGGCGGCAGCCGATTTCGTTGCAGGCCATCAGGGAGTACAGATCGCCCTCTACCTGTATGGGCTCGCGCACGTTGGCACGGACGATTTCCATGATGCTTTCGTCCATTTTGCCTTCCCGGGCCAGGGGCAGGATGGGCAGATACAGCCCTTCGTCATAGACCTGCCGGCCGTCGGCGCTGAAGCCGATGCCGCCGATATCGACCACATGCGTGGTGGAGGCGAACAAACCAATGGCCCGGCCTTGGTAAAAGGTCGGGGTGACCATGGTAAAATCATGCAGATGTCCCGTTCCCATCCAGGGATCGTTTGTCACGTAAACATCGCCCGGGCGCATGGTATGGGCGGGATACTTGTCCAGGAAAAATTCCACCGAGGCGGCCATGGCATTGACATGTCCCGGCGTACCCGTGACGGCCTGGGCCAGCATGCGGCCTTGGGTGTCGAAGACACCGGCCGACAGATCGCCGGCTTCCCTGGCGGCGGTGGAAAACGCGGTACGGATCAGGGTTTGGGCCTGCTCCTCCACAATGGCGATCAGGCGGTTCCACATGATCTGGTTCTGGATTTCCGACAGCGCGGAATTCTTGGTTGCGGAATTCTTGCTCATGGCCCATCTCCCGTTTTGCGCCGTATTTCAATATGCTCCGAAGCATTGATTATGGCCATGAAATGCCCGCTGACCACGGTCGTCGTCTGCGCTTCCATGATCAAAGCCGGGCCTTGCAAGGTCATGCCAGGCTCCAGATCATCGCGCTGATACACGGGTGCGGTTACAAATTCCGTGCGGTCCGCATCAAACAATTCCCGCTCTCCGCTGGCCGTGGCCTCGATCTCTCCGGCAACTTCCGACAGTGTCGAGGGGGCCGGCTGCAGGGTCGAAACAGACAGGGCCCAAGTCAGAATTTCTACTTCCATACTGGGGATAACCCGGCCAAATAAGTCTTCATAGGCCTTGTCATAGGCCGCCTTGAGGCCGGCGCCGTCGGCGGCCGTCAAATCCCGCACGGGCACGTCCACGACAATTTCATGGCCCTGACCGATATAGCGCATGTAGGCGATGCGCCGTTCCTCCAATTCAGCACCCGGCGCGCCGGTCGTGACGATGGCGTGCGCCTCGTCCCCCATTTCGGCGAACATTTTGCTCAAAACCCCGGGTTCGAATTCCGCCAGTTTGGTATAGCGGCTGCGCACCACTTCATAGGATACCGGTGCGGCGAGGAAACCGATAGCGGAGCCGACACCGGCACCTTTCGGGATGATGACCCGGTCCATGTTCAATTTTTCCGCCATACGGCAGGCATGCAGGGGGGCCGCGCCGCCAAAGGCGATCAAGGTCCGCGCCGCCAGTTCCTTGCCCTGCTCCACCGCATGGACGCGGGCGGCGTTGGACATGTTCTCTTCAACCATCTCGGACACGGCAAAGGCGGCCAAGGGACCGTCCAGGTTCAGCTTCTTGGCGATGGCGGCATCCAAGGCCGCCGTGGACAGCGCCGGCGTTAGGTCCACCGAGCCGCCGGCGAAGCCTTCCGGCGCGATGCGGCCCAAGGCCACGTCGGCGTCGGTAACCGTGGCCTCCGTGCCCCCCTGGCCGTAGCAGGCCGGCCCCGGTTCCGAACCGGCGCTTTGCGGGCCCACCTGAATGCGGCCCAAATTATCGATCTGGGCGATGGAACCGCCGCCCGCGCCAATCTCCACCATCTCGATCACGGGAATGCGCAGGGGCAGGCCGCTGCCCTTGGTAAAACGGTACTGGCGGTCGACCTCGAAGGTGCGGGAGGTTTGCGGCCGGCCATGGTCGATCAGGCAAATCTTTGCCGTGGTGCCGCCCATGTCATAGGACAAAACCTTGTCCAGACCGCATTCAAGGGCGATCTGTCCGGCCAGAATGGCACCGCCCGCGGGCCCGGATTCAACCAATCGAATGGGATTGGCCCGGGCCGTCTCCACCGTGGTCAGGCCGCCACCCGAGGTCATCATGAACAACGGGCATTGCGCCCCCTCGGCCCGCAGGCGGTCGTCCAGGTCCGCCAGGTAGGACGACATCAGGGGCTGCAAATAGGCATTGGCCGAGGCCGTGGACATGCGCTCGTATTCCCGGATCTCCGGACAAACTTCGCTGGACAACGTGATCCACAAATCGGGCAGTTCGTTGGCCAGGATATCCGCCACCCGGCGTTCATGCGCCTGATTGACGTAGGCATGAAGAAACACGATGGCCACGCTCTCCACCGCATTTTTCCGCAGCACCGGGATCAAATCGCGCACGGTGCCCTCGTCCAGGGCCACCAACACCTGACCCTGGGCGTTGCAGCGTTCGGTGACCGGCAGGCGCAGGTAGCGGGGCACCAGGGGGCGCGGCTTTTCAATATTGATGTCGTATTGGTCAAAGCGGTGCTCGTAACCCATCTCGACCGAATCCCGGAAGCCTTCCGTGACGATCAGGGCGGTCTTGGCGCCCTTGCGTTCGATGATCGTGTTGGTGGCCAGGGTGGTGCCATGGACGATGAAATCCAGATCCTTCGCCGCGATGCCGGCTTCGGGCAAGACCGCGCGGACCGCGTCCATGACACCCTGTTCGGGCGCCTGGGACGTGGTCAGCACTTTGCGGGTGCACAGCCGGCCGCCCAAATCGAGGGCAACATCGGTAAAGGTACCGCCGATATCGACGGCCAGTCGGGCGCTTTCAGACATTCAGCTAGGGCTCGCTATCGGGGAAAGTTTTCAGGTGTGAAGGCGTCGAACGTACGGTGGATTTCCGCCGGGTCGGCGCTCAACGGTGCGATGATATGGGTATGGATGCCGGTCTCGCCGGCCCAGCGAATACGCTCCCGGCATTCGTCCGCCGTGCCGATGACGGCAATTTCGTTGGCCAATTCAAACGATATGGCGCCGGTGGTTTTCTCCCGGTCGCGGGCGGCCCAACCTTCAATGATGGTCGCGGCCACATCCTCATAACCGGCCCAGGCCAGGAAATTATTGTACACCGGGGTGGCGTAATAGGGCGCCATGCGGGACCGGAAGGCAGCCACCGCCGCTTCCTTGTCATCCGTGACCAACACCATGTGGCGGTTGACCACTTCAACCTCTGCCGGGTCCTTGCCGGCCCGCTTGGCACCGATGGCCACATGCTCGATCATCTTCGGCAAGGCCTTCGTGGGCCACAAGTTAAAGATCACGCCATCGCCGATCTCCGCCGCCATCTCGATCATTTTGGGGCGCAGGGCGGCCAGATACAGCGGAACGGTCTGTTCCAGGGGCGGCTGGCGATAGCCGTGGGAATGCAAGGTGGAAAGATCAAAATCGGATTTCTCGCCGGCCAGCATGGAACGGACCATGATGGCGGT
>JAYGEA010000283.1:0-8192 GCA_046582635.1 Alphaproteobacteria bacterium | reverse complement strand
CCCGGACATGGGCCCGCAGCCAGGTTTGCAGATGATGGCGGGCCCGCTCCCGCAAGGGGCCGTCCAAATGATCAAACGGCAGCAGGGCGACGCGGGGTTCCAGGCCGTGGCTACCCTGGCTCACCCGGGCCACCGGCGCCCCTTCCCACCACAGGCTGTCGTCCTCCTGCCAGATAATATCATCACGGCCCGCGGCGGCCAGTTTCGCGGCGCGGCGGGCGATTTCCCGGGCCAAAACCCGGTTGGCGGCAGTGCGCAAGGCGCGGCCCTCGGCCAGATCGGCGGCGGCGGCGGGTTCATACTTCAGGCCCCGCAGGCGGCCCACATACTGCCCTTCCACCAGGACCTCGCCGTCGCCGGTAACGGCGGCCAGCAGATCCCGGCGCTCCGCCATGCCCCGGTACAGCGCCGCCGTGCGCCGGTCGACAAAGCGCTGGGTCAGGGCGGCGTGCAAGGCGTCCGAGAGGGCGTCCTCCACCGCCCGTGTGCGTTCCTGCCAGTGGCGGGCGTCGTCCAGCCATTCCGCCTGGTGCGAGATATAGGTCCAGGTACGCACATGGGCGATGCGCCCGGCCAGGGTATCGATGTCGCCGTCCGTCCGGTCCAGGCGGCGCATATGCCGGTCGATCCAATCGTCGGGCACCTTACCCTGATCGCGTGAGAGGAAGCGGAAGACCCGGTTCAACAGGCGGTGATGCGCCTCGGGCAGGGTCTTGGCGAAATCGGGAATGCGGCAGATGTCCCACAACAGGCGCACCATGGCCGGGCCGCGCACCGCATCCCGCACGGCGCCGTCGGCCATCAAGGCGGCCAACGCCAAACTGTCGTCGGCATCGCGCATCAGGCTTAATTCCTCGCGCGGGGCGGCCTGGCGCAGGCTGGCCATCAGGGCCTGGGGCGAATGGAAATTCAAATCGCCGTTGCGCCAATTCAAACGCTGGACCCGGGAGAAGCGGTGGTTTTCCACCAATTCCACCATTTCCGGGCCGATCGGCCCCGCCGTCCCCGTGGTGCCGAAGCTGCCGTCGTTCATATGACGCCCGGCGCGGCCGGCGATCTGGCCCAGTTCCGAAGGGTACAGGTCCCGGTGGCCAATGCCGTCGAATTTGCGCAGATCGGCGAAGGCCACATGATCCACATCCATGTTCAGGCCCATGCCGATGGCGTCCGTGGCGATCAGGTAATCCACCTCGCCAGCCTGATAGAGCGCCACCTGGGCATTGCGGGTGCGCGGGCTGAGCGCGCCCATGATCACCGCCGCCCCGCCCCGCTGCCGCCGCATCAGTTCGGCCAGGGCGTACACATCCTTGGCGGAAAAAGCCACGATGGCGCTGCGCCGGGGCAGGCGGGAGAGCTTCTTTTCGCCCATATAGCTGAGCACGGAAAACCGTGGCCGCTCGATAAATTCCGCCTCGGGCAGCAGGCGGCGGATAATCGGCTTCATGGTGGCGGCGCCCAGGAACATGGTTTCCTGCTCGCCCCTGGCATGCAGCAAACGGTGGGTGAAGACGTGGCCGCGTTCGCTATCGGCGCACAACTGGATTTCGTCCACGGCCAGGAAATCCGCCCGCCAGGTCAGGGGCATGGCCTCCACCGTGCAGACGAAATAGCTGGGCCGGGGGGGCACGATTTTTTCTTCGCCCGTGACCAGGGCGACGGCGCCGACGCCTTTTTGCGCCACCACCCGGTCGTAAATTTCCCGGGCCAACAGACGCAGGGGCAGCCCGATCACGCCGGTGCGATGGCCCAGCATGCGTTCCACCGCCAGATGGGTCTTGCCGGTATTCGTGGGTCCCAACACGGCCGTAACACGGCCGCCTTCCCGGCCGCCCTGGCGCCCGCCCCCATAGGGGCTCATGGCCCCACTGTAATGTTGTCCTCTAGGCACTGTCATACCGCCGCGACAGATCCAAGATCGTGGGCGCTTCGCCACACAGCGCGCAGCTTGGATCGGGTTTGACCCGGACCGTGCGGAAGGCCCCGGCCAGGCCGTCGTGGATCAACAGACGCCCCGACAGCCCCTGGCCGATGCCCAGGATCTCCTTCAACACCTCCGTCGCCTGCATGGTGCCCATGACCCCGGCCATGGCGCCCAGCACGCCGCCCTGGGAGCAGGAGGGAATGGCATCGGGGGGCGGCGGTTCGGGGAAGATACAGCGGTAGCAGGGGTGGGGTGGGCCCAGATGGGCCTTGTAGGTGGAGAGCTGGCCGTCGAAGCGCAACACGGCGGCGGAGACCAGGGTTTTTTTGGCCAGAAAACAGGCATCGTTGAGCAGAAAGCGGGTATCAAAATTATCCGAGCCGTCGGCGATGATGTCGTAGTCCGCCAACAGCTCCATGACATTGTCTGGGTTCAGGCGCATCTGGTAGGGCACCAGCTTGACCTCGGGGTTCAGGGCGGCGGCGCGGTCCTTGGCGCTGTCCACCTTGGCCCGGCCAATATCCGGTGTGCCATGGGCGATCTGCCGCTGCAGATTGGATAATGAGACAATATCGTCATCCACCACGCCGATGGTGCCGACCCCGGCGGCGGCCAGATACATCAACAGGGGCGAGCCCAGGCCGCCGGCGCCCACCACCAAAACTTTCGCCGCCAACAGCGCCGATTGGCCCACGCCGCCCACTTCCTGCAAGACGATGTGCCGGGCGTAGCGTTGGATCTGGTCTTCTTGTAATTCCGCCATGGCGCAGTTTACCGTTTTGGCATGGGCCCCAGCAACAGGGCTGGGTCCAGGCGTTGTTTGAACCAGTTCAGGCGCCAATCCAGGTGCGGCCCCGTAGCCCGGCCGGTGCCGCCCAGGGTGCCGATTTGTTCGCCTTGGCGGACGAACCGGCCCACCCGCACCGTCACCGAATGCAAATGGGAATAGACCGACGTCAGGCCCTGGCCATGATCCAGCATCACCGTGCCGCCGGTGTAGTACAGGTCCGTCTCGGCCAGGGCGACGGTGCCGTCGGTGGAGGCCAGGACCGGCGTGCCGGTCTTATTGGCGATATCCAGGCCGTAGTGCGGCCGGCGCGGCTTGCCGTTCAGGATGCGCTGGCTGCCGTAAACGCCGCTGACAATGCCCCGGGCCGGCCAGATGAAGCCGCTGGCATACCATGCCGCCGGGCTGTCCAGGCGGCGCACGGCGGCGATGCCCCGGTTCTCCCGGCGGATACGCTGCAGAACGGCCTTTGGCGGGGTTACCATTTTCGGTGGCAGGCCGTTGATGCGCTGGGTCTTATAGTCCCGTTTTTCGATTCTCAAGGTCATGCTTTGGCGCTGTCCGCCACCATGTCCGTCGCCATCGCGCCAATACAACGACGCGGTGGCCGGAAAATCCCGGCCAAAACCGAAAATGAAGCGGCCCCTGGCATCTACCCGCACATCGCGGCCCAGGAACTCGATTTTAGTGCCGGGACGGGTGGTTCCATGGATCAAGCCGCCCTGAACGAATGCACCGCTTAATTTTGGCGACTCTAATTTCGGCGCATCCGCAAAGGCAACCAGGGGCCAAAATAAAATAACCGCGGTCAAACGGATCAAATGACGGCGCATCAAAACAACGAGCCCTGACCGCAGGGCTTTGCTTTCGCTTTCGTCTTGCGCGGCGCGGGCGGCGCCGGGCCGTCACCCTCCACCGTGACCGCCACATCGCCGTCCCGGAAAGTAATCGCCAGGGCATCGCCGGGGGCCGTGCCCGAGGCCGCCATCACCACCGCTCCGCTTTGTTGGCGGACAATGGCATAGCCCCGGTCCAGGACCCGTTCGAAACCGAGGCTGTCCAACAGCTTGCCCTGGCCGGCCAGGCGCAGGCCGCATTCCTTGATGCGGGTCTCCACCACCCGCGCCAGGCGGCCATCGAATTCCCGTAACGTGCGGCCCGCACCGTTGATCCGGTCGCCGACCAGGGCCGGGCGCAGACGCGCCGCCACCGCCGTGAGGCCATTGCGCTTTTCCGCACCAAAAGTCACCAGGGCCCGGTGCAGCCGCTCGGCCCCTTCATCCAGGCGCTGGCGGGCCAGGGCCAGCAACTCGGCCGGGCCGCGCAGGCCGCGGGCCAGGCCGTCCAGGTCCCGCCGCCGCTCGGACAACAGCCGTCGCAGACCAAGAACCAAGCGGCGGTCCAGATCCTGGACGTCCGCCACCAGTTCCGCGCGCACGGGCACGGCAATCTCGGCCGCCGCCGTGGGGGTTGGCGCCCGGCGGTCGGAGACAAAGTCGATCAGAGTGGTATCGGTCTCGTGCCCTACGGCCGAGATCAGGGGGATGCCACTGTCGGCCGCGGCGCGGGCCACGACTTCTTCGTTAAAGGCCCACAAATCCTCGATGGAGCCGCCGCCACGAGCCACGATGATTAAGTCCGGGCGGGGCGGGGTGGAATTTTCGTCCAGGGCGTTGAAGCCGTGAATGGCGGCGGCGACCTGTTCGGCGGCGCCCTTGCCCTGCACCAGCACGGGCCATATCAGGACGCGGGAGGGGAAGCGGTCGCGCAAACGGTGCAGGATGTCGCGAATCACCGCACCCGTGGGCGAGGTCACCACGCCGATCACCCGGGGCAGGTAGGGCAGGGTTTGCTTGCGGTCCTCGGCAAACAGGCCCTCGGCGGCCAGTTTTTGCCGCCTCTCCTCCAACAACGCCATCAAGGCGCCAACGCCGGCCGGCTCCATGGCCTCGACCACCAATTGATAGCGGGAGCGCGGGGCATAGGTGGACAGCTTGCCGGTGCAGATCACTTCCAGGCCGTCTTCGGGCCGAAAGCGCAGTTTCCCCGCCGTGCCGCGCCAGACCACGCTGTCGATCACCGCCTTGTCGTCTTTCAGGGAGAAATACAGATGACCCGAACGCGCGGCCAGGAAGCCCGAGACCTCGCCCCGGATGCGCACAAAGCCGAAATTGTCCTCCACCGTGCGCTTGACCGCCGCCGCGATCTCGGAAACCGAGTATTCCGGCAAATTCGGTGTGCCACTCGCTTCGTTCTGGCTCATCCGTCCACAAACCTTGATCCACTCTTCTGATCCGTATGATACAAGGGGCGGCAATGGGGCGGCAATTGAGTAAAGCAAAGAGGCGTTGTTGGCATGCATGTTCTGGTGATCGGTGGCGGAGGTCGGGAGCACGCGCTCTGTTGGGGGGTGGCGCGGTCGCCGCTGGCGAGCCGGTTAAGCTGCGCGCCGGGCAACGGCGGCATTGCGCGGCTGGCGGAATGCGTTGATATCGGGGTGGAGGATTTCGACGGCATCGTCGCCTATTGCCGGGCCGAGGCAGTTGATTTTGTCATCGTCGGCCCGGAAATTCCTCTGGTCGCGGGCCTGGTTGACCGCCTGGAGCGGGAGGACATCCTGGCCTTTGGCCCCAATCAACGGGGCGCCATTCTGGAAGGTTCGAAAGTTTTCACCAAGGAGCTTTGCCGCCGCCATAACATTCCCACCGCAGCCTATGAACGCTTTACCGATATTGCGGCGGCGCGGGAATATATCCAGGATCGCGGCGCGCCCATCGTGGTCAAGGCCGATGGCCTGGCCGCCGGCAAGGGCGCCATCGTCTGCCAAACCGTCGAACAGGCGTTGGAAGCGGCCGAAGATGTCCTGGGCGGGCAGTTCGGCGACGCCGGCAACGAGATCGTGGTGGAACAGTTCATGGTGGGGGAAGAGGCCAGCTTTTTCGCCCTGTGCGATGGCCGCAACGCCCTGCCGCTGGCCACCGCCCAGGACCACAAGGCGGTATTCGACGGCGATCTGGGGCCCAACACGGGCGGCATGGGGGCCTATTCACCGGCCCCGGTGATGACGGACGAGATGTGCCAGAAGACCATGGAGCGGATCATCCTGCCCACCATGCGGGCCATGGAACAGGACGGCCGGCCCTTCAAGGGCGCGCTGTATGCCGGCCTGATGATCACCGAGCGGGGGCCGCAACTGATCGAATACAACGTCCGCTTCGGCGATCCGGAATGCCAGGTATTGATGGCCCGCTGGCAAAGCGATCCCCTGGCCGCCATGATCGCGGCGGCCAAGGGCCAATTGGCCGGTTATGAAGTGAACTGGTCGGATCGCGCCGCGATTACCGTGGTCATGGCCGCCAACGGTTACCCTGGCGACTATGCCAAGGATACGGAGATTAGGGGCGTAGACGAGGCGGAGACTATCAGCGGCGTTTCCGTCCTGCACGCGGGCACCCGGCTGGACGGCGAAAGATTATTGTCCAACGGCGGCCGGGTTTTAGGGGTTACGGCGCAAGGCGTTGATATCAGGGAGGCCCAGGCGCGGGCTTATCAAGGTGTCGATGCCATAGATTGGCCTGACGGCTTCTGCCGCCGCGACATCGGCTGGCGCGCCATTGAACGTGAAGAAGAACAGGAGAATGAGGCGTCAAAATGAGCAATCGTGCGGACGCAACCCGGAGCTCTTGGCTCGCAACCCTGGAGAAATTCAAGTACGACCCCGACCGGCCGGGAGACGAAAACATGTGGTCGCCGCGCCTGGATGGCGCCAGCCGGGATGAGCTGGTGGCCATTCAGAACGAAAAACTTGCGGCTGTGACGCCATTTCTGTACGAAAACAGCCAATTCTACCGGAACCGATTTGACCGCCTGGGGCTGGCGCCAACCGATATCGCGACCCTCGATGATCTCTCCAAATGGCCGGTGGTGGATAAATCCGAAATGACCGCCGACGTTGAAGCCGCGCCCCCCTACGGCAATTACACCACCATGAGCGACGAGATCTGGCACACACGGGGCTGGATGCTGTTCTCCACCTCCGGCACCACGGGCACGCCGCGCATCTTCCGCTATTCCCAGATCGACCGGGAATATTGGGCCTGGTCCAACGCCCGGGCCATGCATGCCATGGGCTTCACCCCCGCCGACACCGTCTTCATGATGACCGGCTATGGCGCCCATGTATTTGCCTGGGGCGTGCAGATGGGCCTGGCCAAGATGGGCATCGGCCTGATACCGCGCGGCGGCATGGACGGCAGGATGCGGGCCGGCATGATCGAACGCTTTCGTCCCACGGTACTGTGTTGCACGCCGTCCTACGCCCTTTACATGGGGCGCACGCTGCAGGATATGGGTCTTGATCCCGCCGCCACTTCGGTGACCAAGCTGTTTTGCGGCGGTGAACCGGCCCTGGCCATCGGGCCGACCCGTGACAGGCTGCAGGATCTATGGGGCGCCGGTCTGGTGGAATTCTACGGCTGTACGGAAGCAGCCCCGCAAGCGGGGGGCTATACCTGCGATGCCACGGGCCGGAACGGCGAATATTTCTTGCATCTGATGGAGGACGTCCAGATTTGGGAAACGGTCGATCCCGAAACCATGGCGCCAACGGCGCCCGGCGTGCGGGGCCTGTCGGTCTGCAGCAATCTGGTATCCGAAAGTTCGCCGCAGTTGCGCTTTCTGGTCGGTGATTTCACCACCCTGAACCACCAGACCTGTGCCTGCGGCCGCAGCCACGCCCGGGCCATGGGCTGTTTTGCCGGGCGGGCCGATGATTTGATCAATTTGCGCGGCATCAAGTTCTTCCCCACCTAGATCGAAAAAGCCGTGCGCGCCATTGCCGGCCTGGGCGATGAATTTCAGATCATCCTGTCCAGCCGCGAAGAGGACGGCATGGACGTCATGAAGGTGGTGGTGGAGCATGCCGACCACGAGCCGGGTTCAGCCTTGGCGGCACAGGTCGCCGAGGCCCTGCGCACGGAAATCGAGCTTCGTTCCGATGTTGATGTCGTCGCGCCCGGCACCCTGCCGAAGACCGAGTTCAAGGCCAAACGAGTGACGGACCAGCGGGTGACGGACCAGCGGGTGAAAGGGTAAGACGTTCCGGCGGTCTGCAGAACGGATCACGAATGCCGCTGATACGGCACGGCAGCGGCGCTGCTGGGTACGAGACAGAGTGGCCGGAGAGTCATGTCACATTACTGCGACTATCGCCGCGATGAACCCCCGCGAAATCATCAGATTTTGTTTACTGGAATATATTAGGTTACTATGTGGCTATAGAAGCCATTGACGCAGATTGTACTTGGCGGCGAGCGGTGTTGCCAAATATAAGTGTAAACATCATAAATGCCCTATGCTGGTTCTTGTGGCGGTTTTCAGCCAGCGAATGAACAGACAGTGACGGGATACATGACCATGGCGCGGAATACCGGCTAGATTCACATCTCAAGTGCAATTGTTAGGTTTTCGAGGAACGCCTCGGCG
>JAYGEA010000254.1:0-9834 GCA_046582635.1 Alphaproteobacteria bacterium | reverse complement strand
CTCCCGCAATTCGCTGCCAACTTCGTCACGGCCCAGCGCGGTTAACCGTTGCAGGCGCAGATCAAGGATGGCGCGGGCCTGAATTTCACTCAACCGATAGACCCCATCGACAACCCGGCGTCCGGGCTCGTCAATCAATTGGATCATGGCCTCAACCTCATGGGCGGGCCATTCCCGCTCCATCAATTGGGCCCGCGCCGTGGCCGGGTCGGGGGCCGCGCGGATCATGGCGATGATGGCGTCGATATTGGCGACGGCAATGGCCAGGCCGGCCAGAACATGGGCCCGCTCCCGCGCCTTGCCCAGCAGATATTTGGTGCGCCGGGTGACCACCACCTCGCGGCTGTCGACAAAGGCGGCGATCATCTGGGCCAGGTTCATCAATTCCGGCCGGCCCCGGTTCAGGGCCAGGCTGTTGACCCCGAAGGATGTTTGCAGGGGCGAGAAGCGGAACAATTGGTTCAACACCACATCCGCCATGGCATCGCGCTTTAATTCGATCACCACGCGGATCCCGGTGCGGTCGCTTTCGTCGCGCAGATCGGAGATGCCCTCGATCCGCTTGGCGCGCACGGCCTCGGCGATTTTTTCAATCATGCCGGCTTTATTCACCTGATAGGGAACTTCCGTGACGATGATGGCTTTGCGATCTTTTCGGATGGTTTCCACATAGGTACGCCCGCGCATGACGACGGAGCCGCGCCCGGTGCGAAAGGCCGAGTGAATTCCGGCGCGCCCCAGGATCAGGGCGCCCGTGGGAAAATCCGGACCCAGGACATGCACCATCAAGCCGTCGACATCAATGTCCGGGTTATCCAGGTAAGCGCAACAGCCGTCGATCACCTCGCCCAGATTATGGGGCGGAATATTGGTTGCCATGCCAACGGCGATGCCGCCCGCGCCATTGACCAGCAGATTGGGGAACATGGCCGGCAGGACCACCGGCTCCGAGGCGGAACCATCATAGTTGTCCTGGAAATCAACCGTGTCCTTGTCAATATCGGCCAGCAGCATTTCCGCCGGCTTGTCCATCCGGACTTCGGTATAACGCATGGCGGCGGCCCGGTCGCCATCCATGGAGCCGAAATTGCCCTGGCCGTCCAACAGCGGCAGGCGCATGGCGAATTTTTGCGCCATGCGCACCATGGCATCGTAAATCGCCTGATCGCCGTGGGGGTGATAACGGCCCATGACATCACCCACCACGCGGGCGGATTTTCGGTACGGCTTGTCCGAGGAATAGCCCGCCTCGTGCATGGCAAAGAGGATGCGCCGGTGCACCGGCTTCAAGCCATCGCGGGCATCGGGTATGGCCCGGGAGACGATCACGCTCATGGCGTAATCGAGATAGGATTTGCGCATCTCGTCTTCGATGGCGATGGGCACAATGGCATCCGCCCGGCCACCGCCGCCCGGTGGATTGACAGGTGGGTTTTTGGGTGTTTCGTCAGGTGGCGACGTCTGATTGTCGTCGGTCAATTGAGGCAATCCTGATGGTGCAGCGCATGGCTTGAGTGCCAGTGGGGCGCCAAGGGAGACGGTCACGAGATATTGCGGGACACGGTACCTCATTATACCAGGTATTGCGGTTTTCGGCAACGAAAAGCGAGCGATAAGAGGGCTAATTTAGTCGCAAATATGGCCGGATTGGCGGCGGATTCAGCCCGAACTCCGGGCCTTGCCCATGGCTCTCGGCCCACCGCCGGCGCGCCCGGGCACCACCGCCGCGCCTTTTGGAATGCGCAACAGCGTGGCCGGCACCATGGCGATGAAATAGACCACTCCGAGGAATAGAAATACGTCCCGGAAGGCCAACATATTGGCCTGGGCGTAGAGCGAGGTACCGAGCATCTGCAGGGCCGCAATAGGGTGCAGTTCCACTGGCCAGCCCAATTGCGACAACAAGCCTGACATCCCCTTCATCAACTCCTGGGTCAGGGCATTGTCCGGGGTTTGCGAGCCGGCCAGGGCCTGGGAAAACACCGCCGTCCGATGCTCCAGCGCCACGGCGATCAGGTTGACGCCCATGGCGCCGCCCATCTGGCGCATAAAGTTTACCGCGCCCGAGCCCTGGCTGACCAAATGGCTGGGCAAGCTGTGCAGGGCGGTGGCGTTGATGGTGGGAATAACGAAGGCCAGGCCGATGCGGCCGATCACCAGCCACATGGCGAAGGTCCAGAATGGCGTGTCCGTATGGGCCCCGGTCATCAACATGGACGACAGGGCGAAGGCGCACAGCCCGCCCAGGATCAGCCAGTGGCGGGGCAGCTTGTCCGCCAGGCGGCCGGCAATGGGCATCAGCATCATCATGGTCAGACCAGCGGGCACCATCAACAGGCCGGACCGGGTCGGGGAATAGCCCTGCACGGTCTGCACGAACAGCGGGATCAGATAGGTGGTGCCATAGAGGCCCGCGCCCAGGGCCATGCGCACGACGGCGGCCGCCGCGAACTGTTTGTTGAGAAACAGCCGCAGTTGCAGGATTGGTTCCGGGGCCCGCCATTCCCACCAAAGAAAGGCAAAAAACGCCACGAAGAAGGTCGAAAAATAGACCGCCACGATGGGCGCATGCCAGCCTTCCCGCTGGCCGGACGACAGCCCGATCAGCCCTGAACAAACGAACACCACCAAGAGGGACAGCCCCGTCCAGTCAAAGGCCGGTTTGGGATCGTTGCCCGTGCGCCAGGGCATGAACAGCCAGGCTAGAATGCTGCCCAGGGCGGCCACGGGGACGGAGGCAAAGAAAACGTAATGCCAATTGAAGCCATCCAGCAACAAGCCACCGATGGTCGGCCCCATGGTCGGCGCGACGACCACGCCGACCCCGAACAGGCCCATGGCCTTACCCCGTTGATTGATGGGAAAGACCTGGAACATCAAAACCATGGACAGCGGCTGCACCAGACCGGCGCCCAAACCCTGGAGCACCCGTCCCGTGATCATGACGTCGATGTTGTTGCTCAAACCACCCATGAAGGCGCCGATGGCGAAGATCGCCATGGCACCCAGATAGGTCGCCCGCATCCCGAACGAACGGACGAACCAGTCGTTCAGCAACATGGCCACGGTCATGGAGGCGATGTATCCCGTGGCCAGCCAATGGGCCGTGGCCTGGCCCACGCCGAAGGCCCCCATGATGACGGGAATTGCCACGTTGATCATGGTGCCGTTCAACAGCATGGAGACGATGCCGAGAATGACCGTGAAGGTGACGAAGGCCCGGTATTTTGGGCCGTAACGTTCGAACAGGATCTTGATGGCTTCGCCCTGCATCCCCCGCTAGCCCGGCCTTGGCCGCAGAACGGGGCGGTTCCGGGATTTCGGGTGGCGGTCGCGCAACAGCAGTGCCGGTATGACGGTGAAAAAGTAGACCAATGCCATGAGCAGGAAGACATCACTGTAGGCCATCATGGCGGCTTGGGAATGGATACTGCGCCCGACCAGATAGAGCGCGCCCGAGGGCGTCATTTCATAGGGCCAGCCCAGTTGCCCAAGCATGCGGCCGATTTCCGAGATAAAATGCAAAGTGGCGGCATTGTCCGGCGTTTGCGACCCGGCGAAGGCATCGGAAAAGAATGCCGTACGCCGATCCAACGTCAGGGCCATCATGTTGATGCCTATGGCGCCGCCAAGATTGCGGGTGAAGTTCATGGCGCCGGAACCCTGGCTCAACAATTCCGGCTTGAGGGTCGAAACAGCGCTGACGGTCAATGTGGGCATCATCGCGGCCAAGCCAACACGGCCCAACATGATCCAAAGTGCGAAGACCCAGAACGGTGTATCCGTATGCGCCTGCATCATCAGCACCGATGACAGGCCGAATGTGATCAAACCAAAAATAATCATCTGATAGGCGGGCAACTTGTCCGATAGCCGACCGGCGATGGGGAATACCGCCATCATCAGCAAACCGCCGGGGATCATCAACAGCCCCGACCGTGTCGGGCTGTAACCCTGAACGGTCTGCACAAACAGCGGGACGACATATGTGGAACCATACAGACCCAGGCTTAGAACCATGCCCACGGACACGGCAGCCGCAAACTTCCGGTTAAAAAATACCCGCAATTGCAACAGCGGATTTTCGGACATCAGTTCCCAATACACAAACGCCACACCGGCGATGATCCCGACGGAAATATAAACCGAGATTATGGGCGTACCCCAGCCCTCGCGCTGACCGCTGGACAGCCCCGTCAGGGTCGAACCGATGCAAACCGTGACCAGGGCCAAACCGGTCCAGTCAAACACCGGCAAGGCCCCCTTGCGGGTACCGCCCGGCATGAAAACGGTCGCCAGCAAGATGCCGATCACGGCCACGGGCACGGAGGCAAAAAAGACGTAGTGCCAATTGAAGCTGTCCAAAAGCACGCCACCGATGGCCGGGCCCAGAGCCGGCGCCACGATAATGCCGACGCCGAACAGGCCCATGGCCCGGCCCCGCTGCTCCACCGGAAAGACCTGAAACATCAAAATCATCGACAGCGGTTGCACCACGCCCGCACCTATCCCCTGCAGAATGCGCGAGATGATCATCAAATCAATGGTTGGGCTAAGTCCGCCCATGATGGCGCCAAAGATGAACACGGACATGGCGCCGATATAGGTCGCCCGCATGCCGAAGGCCCGGACGAACCAGTCGTTCAACAGCATGGAAACGGTCATGGCGGCGATAAATCCGGTGGAGATCCAATGCACCGTATCCTGGCCCACGCCGAAAGCGCCCATGATCACTGGAATGGCCACGTTTGTCATGGTGCCGGTCAGCACCATGGACATTGTGCCCAACATGGCGGTGAAGGAGACCAAATAGCGGTAGCGCGGTCCGTACCGCGCGAACATCGCATCTATCGCGGGATTGCCCATGCTATCCCGTCCGGGCCGTTAATGCCGGGCGGGGTTTATTTTTGCGCGCCGGGTCCCGTAAAAACATGGCCGGGATAACCGCCACGAAAAATGCCGTCGCGACAAACAGAAACAGGTCTCGGTAGGCCATCATGGAGGCCTGCATGTAGACGCTTTGGCCAACCAGATACAACACACCGGACCGCACCATCTCAAACGGCCAGCCCAGCTGGCTCAAGATATATCCAAATTGCATCATGAATTGCTGGGTCGTGCTGTTGTCGGGTGTTTGCAGCCCGGCGAAAGCCTCGGAAAAAAATGCCGTGCGCTGATCCAACAACACGGCGATGACATTGATGCCCACCGCGCCGCCCAGGTTCCGCATGAAGTTGAGAGCGCCGGCGCCCTGGCTCAAATTTTCCGGTTTCAAGGTGGATACAGCCGTGACCATCAAGGTGGGCATCATGGCGGCCTGACCAATACGGCCAAACATCAGCCACGAGGCAAAAAGCCAAAACGAGGTGTCCGTACTGGCCTGCATCATCAAGAGCGAGGAGCAGGCATAAACAATCAGGCCAAACAGGGCCATTTGATAGCCGGGCACCTTGTCCGCCAACCGGCCGGCTATGGGCAATACAAGGATCATCAGGATACCGCCCGGTATCATCAACAAGCCGGACCGGGTCGGGCTGTATCCCTGTATGGTCTGCATGAACAGCGGCACCAGATAGGATGAGCCGTAAAAGCCAAGGCTTAACACCAGGCCGACAATGATCGAGGCGCTGAATTTGCGGTTGGCGAAGACCCGCACCTGAAGAATTGGGGTCGCTGTGGTCAGCTCCCACATGATGAAGGCAATACCCGAAACCAGGCCGACGGAAAACAGTACCGAAATAATCGGCGAGCCCCAGCCCTCGCGCTGGCCGGAGGAAAGCCCGGTCAGCGAGCAGGCGATACACAAGGTAACCAGCACCAGGCCGGTCCAATCAAAAACCGGAAACTGCCGGCCTTTTTCTCCGCCAGGCATGAAAATTGTGGCCAGGAATATCCCCACCGCCGGCACCACCGCCGACATAAAAAATACATACTGCCAATTGAAGGCATCCAACAGCACGCCGCCAAAAGCCGGCCCCACGGCCGGCGCGACCATGATCCCCACGCTCATGAGAGCCATGGCGCGGCCACGCCATCCCACGGGAAACACTTGCAATACCAAGACCATTGTCAATGGCTGCACAACGCCGGCGCCCAGACCTTGCAGGATGCGGGAGAGGATGACCAAATCGATAGAATTGGAAAGCCCGCCCATAATGCCGCCGAATATGAAGACGGACATGGCGCCGATATAGGTGGCTTTCATGCCAAAGGCCCGGACGCACCAGTCATTCAGCAGCATGGATATGGTCATGGCGGCAATGAAGCCGGTGGAGACCCAATGCACTTTATCCTGGCCGACGCCGAATGTGCCCATGATGACGGGTATGGCCACATTGGTCATGGTCGCGGTCAGCGCCGTGGCCATGGTGCCAAGCATGGCCGTCAAGGTCACATAGAAGCGATAGCGCGGCCCAAACCGCGCGAACATTTCCTCAATCGCGGTTGATTGCAATCTCGACCTCAACCATCATGCCCGGGCGCAGCAAGCCGTCGGTCTGGGGCACCGCGATCTTTACCGGCAGGCGTTGGGTAATTTTGGTAAAGCTGCCCGAGGGGTTGGGGGAGGGCAGCAGGGCAAATTGATTGGTCGCCGCGTTGCCGATCCGCACCACTTCGCCAACCACGACAAGGTCGGGGTAGGCATCCACGGATATCTTTGCAATGGCGCCCAGTTTGACGTTGCGGATATCGGTTTCCTTGACATTCGCCTCGACCCAGATGACGGCTGAATTATGCATCAGCAACAGGCGCTGTCCCCGCGCCACATATTCGCCCGGTTCGATGAAAGTACGGTCGATGGTGCCCTTGCTGGGCGCCTTGATGGTGCGGTCGGACAGATCCAGTTGCTGGCGTTCCGTCTGGGTATTGAGACGCTCTTCGTCAAAGCGCAGGGCGGCGAAGCGGCCGCGCAGCACATCCATGCGCTGGCGATCCGCCTGGGCTTCCACGACGGCGGCGTTGGCCTGGGCCACGTCGGCCTCGCCCTTCAGGACCTGTTGGCCGGCCATGCGGTAGGCCGTGCGCAGGGATTCCCAGCGCTGCCGCGAGATCACCTTTTTGTTCAACAGGGATTGACCGCGGTCAAAGTCATTTTTTACCTGTTCCAGTTCCGAATCCATGCCCGCCTTGGCCGCCCGGGATGCATTCAGGGCGGCGCGGGCGGCCTCGAACCGGCCGCGGGTCTGCTGATCGATCATGCGGACTTCCGCCTCGATCTGATCCCGTTCCGCGTGCAGGGATTTGCGTTGGGCATCGATTTCCCGCAATCGAATGGCGGACTCCCGGCCATCGATCTTGATCAAGGGGGTATTAACCTCAACCTTGAGGCCCTCGGACGCGGGGACGTCGATGACCCAGCCGTCGATGCGGGAGGAAATCATGATCATGTCCGCCTTGATGCGGGCATCGTAGACGACCACGTTGGTGTAGCGGCCGTAAACCCAATAGCTCAGCCCGGAAATACCCACCAACACGGCCGCGACCAGCAGGATCCGGCCAATACCCCGGCGCAATCCGGAAGACGGGCTGGGCAAGCCCGCATCTGTCTGACCAAGGCTGGCGGTCGCACCGGCACCACTGTCGGCATTGGTTTCCGGGTTGGTCTGCTTGTCGTCTTGTGGCTGCAGCCGCTGGGTGGTCGATTTGTCGTTCACTTGATCAATCCGATCCTGCCGTTTGTGACACTTCTAACTCCTCTTTCGCCGCCCTGGCATCATGGCCCGCGGCATCATTCACGTGCGCCTCGATACGTTCAAAAACCGCCAGGCAATGGTTCAGATCCGCATCGTTGATACCCGCCAGATATTCGAGCCTGACCTCCGTCGCGACGCTATCCAGCACTTCGATCATCCGCCACCCTTCAGCCGTTAAATGCACGGTCTTGCCCCGGCGATCAGAGGGATCGGGGCGTCGTTCAATCAAAATCTGCTTTTCCAGGTTGTCCAGGATATGCACCAGGGTCGGCCCTTCGATGCCGACGAAGTTCGCCAGCGCCTTTTGCTGGAAACCGTCGCCGCCCCGGCGTAAATGCATCATGATGACCCATCGTGCCTGGGTCAGACCATGGGGCCGCATCTTTTCATCAAGACGCGAACGCCAGGAACGTGCCAGACGGCTAAGCCGAAAGCCGAACTGATCGCGCGGATCATCATTTTCGCCGTTATTCATTGGTACATATCATCTGCAATTCTGCTGACCGACCGGCCACGTAACCATGGCGTCCACGACGGTCTATATTAAACTAATTAGCATACTATTAATTAGACTCCAACTTTTTAGGAAGCAATTTATTACCACCCATAGGCATTTACCCTGTAAATGGCGTAGACTGGCGGCTTACAAATCCCCGAATATCAGGGACCCATTTTGAAGGAATACGCCATGCTTCTCGATGTTCGCACCTACACCTGCCGCCCCGGCACCATCGCCAAACACCTGGATCTATACGCCGAGAAAGGTTTTGGACCGCAATCCCGTAACCTTGGCCAGCCCCTGGCCTATCTGAAGACGGAGACGGGAAACCCCAATCAATACATGCACATTTGGGTTTATGAGAACGCCAGCGACCGCGAGGCCAAGCGCGCCGCCCTGTGGGCCGATCCTGATTGGCTGGCTTATACCAAGGCCTCCGCCGAGTTGGGCGCCTTGGTGGAACAGCAAAATGTGCTGATGAACCCCACCTCTTTCTGCCCCCTAAGTAAATAAACAGCTGAGCAAGTAGACAACACAGATGACATTGCACCTCGACAATCGCCTCAAATTTGGCGTCCAGACCCTCCACCGGCGGACCGAACCGGCGACGGGGTTATGGCTGCCGGAAGAGGCGGATGGCCGCGCCATGGTCGAAATGATCGACGGTCTGGGCTATGATTCCCTCTGGGTCGGCGATCATCTGTCTTTTGCCATTCCGATCCTCGATCCCTTCATCCAACTGGCCCAGGCGGCGACCTACTCTGCCCGGTTGGAGCTGGGCATCGGTGTCTACCTTCTGCCCTTGCGCCATCCGGGCCCGGTTGCGAAACAGGCCGCGACCCTGGACCATCTGTCCAACGGCAGGCTGATCATGGGGGTCGGCGTGGGCGGCGAGTTCAAGACCAATTTCCAGGTCGCGGGCGTCGATCCATCGGAACGGGGGGCGCGTTTGAGCGAGGGCATTGAAGTCTTGCGCAAGCTGTGGAGCGGCCAGGCGGTCTCTCACGAAGGCAGGCATTTCGCCTTCCCGGAGCTGACCATGTCGCCGCCGGCCCGGCAGACCGGGGGCCCGCCGATCTGGTGCGGCGGCCGCTCGGCGGCGGCGTTGCGCAGGGCTGGTGAAATCGCCGACGGCTGGCTTTCCTATGTGGTAACGCCGGAGATGTACCAATCGTCCCTGCAGCGCATCCAAGACGCCGCCGCGGCACTGCCCGACCGGCCCTTCGGTACCGGCCATTTGCTGTTCGCCACCGTCGACGATACCTATGAGAGTGCCCTGGACAAGGCAACGGAAACCCTGAGTGTCCGCTATGCCATGGATTTCCGCGAGGCCGCCAAGAAATATTGCGCCCTGGGCCGGCCTCGGGATGTGGCGGAACGTTTGTTGGAATTTCACGACGCCGGGGTGCGCCACATCATCATGGACTTTGTCGGGCCCTACGAGGACCGGGACCGACAAATCACGCGCTTCGCCGAAGAAGTGCTGCCTTTGATGAAGGATCGCTAGACTCACAAACGAAGTGCAATTCC
Source organism: Alphaproteobacteria bacterium (assembly GCA_046582635.1). Classification (GTDB taxonomy): domain Bacteria; phylum Pseudomonadota; class Alphaproteobacteria. The sequence continues at coordinate 111 of JAYGEA010000254.1, read as the reverse complement.
TCTATGACCGGGAATTGCAATGGGAACAGACTATAGTCAGCTCGATATAGACGAGAGATATGAGCTTTTCCGGCTTCGAGAAGCTGGCACGGCTCAAAAAGAGATGGCGGT
>JAYGEA010000041.1:0-1839 GCA_046582635.1 Alphaproteobacteria bacterium | reverse complement strand
GGCGCGAAACCGGCAGTTCCGTTGCCGTGCCGGTATTCCGCGATTTCATGGCACAGGCGCTGGCCCGGCAGCCGGCCATTCCATTTCGCATTCCGCCCGGTATTCAACTGGTCCGGATCGCCGGCGCCACGGGCCTGCCCGCCGGCCCCAACGACCGCCAGGTGGTGTTGGAAGCCTTTAAATCCGGCACCGTACCAAAAAGTTCCGGTCCGGTGCTTGACGGCACCCTTGCCCGGAAGGCAATTAGCGGGAGCAAACGGGCCGGCACCGGCGGTCTGTATTAGTTGTTGGCAACGAGCCTTGCAATTCCAAGCCGCCCGCTCCCCCACCCGGCCACCCGTTTATGATGTTTCCGTGGGTGGCCGGGTGGGGAAGCGGGCGGCTCGGACCACACTAAATATGTAGCGGAGAGAAAAAATCATGCGTGCCGAAATACAGGCCCTCGCAAACGAGATCGGCCAGAACCTGGCCCTTCTAAGGAGGCATCTTTGACTGGGATGTTTCCCTCAAACGTCTGGACGAACTGAACAAGCTGATCGAAGACCCCCGGCTTTGGGACGATGCGGCCCGGGCGCAGAAGCTGATGCAGGAACGCACCAAGCTGGATCATGCCATCGCCGGCCTCAAGGCAATGGAGGGCGAGCTGGCCGAATGCCTGGAATTGATCGAGATGGGCGAGGCCGAGGGCGATGGCGATATTGTCGCCGAGGCCGAGGCGCAGATCGGCGTACTGAACGGTAATTTGGCTACATTGCGGCTTGAAACTATGCTTTCGGGCGAGGCGGATGGCAACAATTGCTATGTGGAAATTCACGCCGGTGCCGGCGGCACGGAGTCCCAGGACTGGGCCGAGATGCTGTTGCGCATGTACACCCGGTGGAGCGATCAGCGAAAATTCAAGTCCGAACTGGTGGAAGCCTCCGCCGGCGAGGAAGTGGGCCTGAAATCCGCCACCCTGCATGTGAAGGGCCTGGATGCCTACGGCTGGATGAAGACCGAAAGCGGCGTCCACCGCCTGGTCCGCATCTCGCCCTTCGACAGTGCCTCGCGGCGCCATACCTCCTTCGCCTCCGTCTGGATTTACCCGGAGATCGACGATAGTTTCGAGGTCGAAATCAACGACAGTGATTTGCGCGTGGACACTTATAGAGCTTCGGGCGCCGGCGGCCAGCACGTCAACACCACCGACAGCGCCATCCGCATCACCCACGAACCCTCCGGCATCGTGGTGCAATGCCAAGCCGAACGCAGTCAGCATAAAAACCGCGCCGCCGCCATGAAAATGCTGCAAGCCCGCCTGTACGAGGCTGAGTTGCAGCGGCGGGAAGCCGAGAAAGACGCCATCGAGGAGCAGAAGACCGACATCGGCTGGGGCCACCAGATCCGCTCTTACGTCCTCCATCCCTACCAGATGGTCAAGGATCTGCGCACGGGCGTGGAACGGGGCGATGCCCAACGGGTCCTGGACGGCGATCTGGACCGTTTCATGGAAGCCTCATTGGCGGCGCGGCTAGGCGGCGATAGCGGCGAGGGGGACACCGCAGAGGATTAACGCGGAATGTCGTAGGCAATGCCGATACCTGATATTCCAGGTACCGGATATAAACAGTGGCTGTCTCCGGTCTTGGCGTGGGGTGCGTGGATAGATAGTTCCGCAGTATTCCATATACAGCCAGACATATGTCCGGTTAGGTAATTTCATCCGATGTGTCGGCATGCGCCAATCACCTTGACCGGAGATACGCTTGCCGGCGGCTGAATGGCGGGCAGCTTTGGCCTAGCCTGGTTACTGACTTCAATCATTCCGCTTTGCCGACAGAAAATTGTATTCAATCGATA
>JAYGEA010000040.1:0-6887 GCA_046582635.1 Alphaproteobacteria bacterium | reverse complement strand
CGGCCGAAGAAGGCGGCGCTGTCCGAGGCCGCGCCGGCATAGAACAAACGCTTGATGCCGGCCTGGTACATGGTTGCCACGCACATGGAACAGGGTTCGCCGGAGGTATACATATCGGCCCCGCCAAGGTTGGTGACGGATAGTTTCCTGCAGGCATCGCGGATCGCCTCCACCTCGCCGTGGGAGGTTGGGTCAAAGGTGCCGTCGGCCCGGTTCAGGCCCTCGCCGATGATCTCGCCGTCTTTCACGACGACGGCGCCATAGGGCAATGTGCCCGGCGTATCGATACTTTCGGCGGCAATTTCAATGGCCCGCGCCATGAATTTTTCGTGCATTGGGTCTCCCTCCCGATAAAAACAATGGCCAATCATGCGCCGCGGATGGGAGGGGTTGCAAAGTTATTCCTCGCCAAAACGCACCTTGATCCGCTGCAGCAGTTGGTCGCGGACCTGCCGGTAGGCGGCCATGACGACCTCGCGGCTGTCATCGATACCGGTGGGGTCCAGGCTGGGCCAGTATTCCAGCTCCACCGCCATGGTGCGTGTCAACTCCACCGCCTTATGCTGTGCCTCGGGCGTCAGACTGATAACCAGATCGAACGAGGTATCTTCAAGATCATCGAACGTCTTGGAATCGTGCCGCGAGATATCCACGTCGATCTCGGCCAATACGGCAACCGCGAAGCCATCGATGCTGCCGTGGCGCACGCCGACCGAATCCACGTATATCACATCGCCGAACAAATGCTTCGCCAGGCCCTCCGCCATGGGCGAGCGCACGGAATTATAGTTGCAGGCAAACAGCACACTGCCGGGCCGGCGCACCACCGACCCTAGCTCCGTATCTGTAGAATGCAGATCAGGGTAAACAATCGCCGCGCGGTCTCGTTATCCACGGTGATCTTGCCGTCCAGGCGCGCGCGCAACAAATCCGAGCCATCGTTGTGCAACCCCCGCCGGCCCATGTCGATCGCCTCGATCTTCGAGGGCGAGGCGGTCTTGATGGCTTGGAAATAGCTTTCACAGATCGTGAAATAATCCTTGATGACCCGGCGGAAGGGCGTCAAGGGGATCAGAACCCGTGTCAGGTGGCGCCCCTCCATATCACTGATATCAAGGGCCAGGCGATTTTCTTCCATGCCCATGAGGACATGGTAGGGACCTTCGAAGCCGCCCGCGGGCTGAAAACTGTTGGCTTCCAACAGATCGTAAATCGCCACGCGGCGTTCGTGCTCAATGTCCGGCGACCGGCGGATGACGGTGTTTTCATCCAGAATAATTTGGGCTATGCGTTGCCGCTCCGCCATGCGACACGCTATCGCCGATCGCCAAGACGCAGAGAAATTGCGCGGGCATGGGCCGACAGCCCCTCGGCCTCGGCCAGGGTGACGGCATCGGGGCCCAGACGGGCCAGGCCATCGGCGGTACAGCGAATGATGGAGCTGCGCTTCATGAAATCCAACACCGACAGGCCGGAGCTGAACCTGGCCCCCCGCGCCGTGGGCAACACATGGTTCGGGCCGGCAATGTAGTCGCCAATAGGCTCCGGCGAATGGGCGCCCAGAAAGATCGAGCCGGCATTGCGCACCCGCGCCAGCATGCCTTCGTCATCCGCCAGGGCGATGGCCAGGTGCTCGGGCGCAATACGGTCGACCAGGTCCACCGCCTCATCCCAATGATCCACCAGAATGACACAGCCGAAACGATCCCAGCTTGCTCCGGCGATGTCGGCTTTCGGCAGGTCGGCCAATTGGCTGGTCAGGGACGCCAGGACCCGTTCCGCGAACCCTTGATCATCGGTGATCAGAATGGATTGAGCCGCCGTGTCATGTTCCGCCTGAGACAATAGATCGGCGGCGATCCAGTCCGGATCGTTATTGCCGTCGGCCAGGACCAGAATTTCCGATGGTCCGGCGATCATCTCAATTCCCACCGTGCCAAAAACCTGCCGCTTGGCGGTCGCCACATAGGCATTTCCGGGACCGACGATCTTGTCCACCGCCGGTATGGTCGCGGTGCCATAAGCCAGGGCGCCAATGGCCTGGGCGCCGCCCATGCGATAGATCTCGTCGACGCCGGCAATCTTCGCCGCCGCCAGCACCAGGGGGTTCAAGTGGCCATCGGGCGCGGGCACGGCCATGGCCAGACGCGGGACGCCCGCCACCTTGGCCGGAATGGCGTTCATCAACAACGAGGAGGGATAGCTGGCCAGGCCGCCCGGCACATACAGCCCCACCGCCGCGACCGCCGTCCAGCGATGACCCAGTTCGATACCTTGTTCGTCGGTGAACCGTTCGTCCTGGGGCAACTGCCGGGCATGATAGGCGGTAATCCGCTCATGGGCATGGCGCAGGGCGCTGATCTGTTCCCCGGGAACCTGGGACATGGCCGCGTCCAGGGCCTCCTTGGGCAACCGCAGGTCTTCGAGGCCGAAATCCACGCGGTCGAATTTTTTGGTGAGTTCCAACACCGCTTCGTCGCCACGGCGGCGAACCTGGTCGAGAATATCGGCAACCTGTTTGCTGACATCAACGTCGGCCTCCCGCTTGTCCGCCAGAAAGGCCGTGAAGCGGTCCTGAAAATCGCTTTGCCGGGTCTGCAGTCTAAGCGGCATCAAGGGCCCCCTGGAAGCGTTCGACCCAGCCGGACAAAAGTTCGGGGCGGGTCTTGGCCGCCGCCCGGTTGACGATCAGCCGCGAGGTGACATCGGCGATCCGCTCCACCTCCACCAGGCCGTTGGCGCGCAGGGTTTCGCCGCTGCTGACCAAATCCACGATGCGGCGGCACAACCCCAAGCTGGGCGCCAGTTCCATGGCGCCGTTCAAATGGATGCATTCCGCCTGCACGCCGCGGGCGGCAAAATGCCGGCGGGTGATTTCGGGATACTTGGTGGCAACGCGAATGTGGCTCCACTGGTCCGGATCATCCGCGGCCAGCATCTCCGCCGGCTCCGCTACCGCCATGTAACAGCGGCCGATGCCCAGATCCAGGGGCGCATAGATCTCCGGGTATTGGAATTCCATCAGGACATCGTTGCCCGCGATGCCCATTTGCGCCGCACCGAAGGCCACGAAAGTCGCTACATCAAAGCTGCGCACGCGGACAATTTCCAGATCCGGAATATTGGTGGCGAACCGCAACAGACGCGAGGCGGGATCGTCGAAAGCGGCTTCGGGCTCAATGCCCGCGCCACGCAACAGGGGCATGGCCTCGGACAGGATGCGGCCCTTGGGCAGGGCGATGACAAATTTCTGCGGCATCTCCCCTCCCTACCCCTCCAGGCCATGATCCGGGCGGCTGGGCGTGGGCCAGCCCTGGTCAATGTCGCTGATGTGACACTGCACGGCCTCGGCCTCCAGACTGATGGTGCCGCCGCCGGCGAACTGTAGTTCCACATTGACGCCATGGTCGGCCGGTGCGGAGGTAATCGCCAGCAGGGGCAGCAAACCCTCGCCGTCGGCCATATCGATGCCCTGGCTGCGTACGGCCAGGACATCGTCGAAATGCAGCCCGCAACGGACCCGCATGCCACCGTCCGTGCCCATCTCGTTGGCGACCTCCCAGCGGAACCGGGTCATCACCATGGCAAAACGCCGCAGGCGCGGCATATAGGTCATGTCTTCGATACGGGCGATGGCATCCTGCACGCAGGATGAAATCACCGCCAGATCCTCCGCCTCCTCCGCCCGCAGGCGCAACCGGGTATTGATCATTTTCCCCACTCCCGCCTTACTCGGTCAACCGCATGATATCGGCGCCGCAACCGGAAAGCTTTTCCTCCAGGCGCTCGTAACCGCGGTCCAGATGATAGACCCGGTTGACAATGGTTTCACCGCTCGCCGCCAGGCCGGCCAGCACCAACGAGACCGAGGCGCGCAGGTCCGTGGCCATGACCGGCGCCCCATGCAGCCCAGCGCCGCCATTGCCGCCCCGCCCCCGGACCATGGCCGCCGCCCCCTTGACCGTGATGTCCGCCCCCATGCGCATCAATTCGGGCACGTGCTGAAAGCGGTTCTCGAAAATTGTCTCGGTAATCATGGCGGCGCCGTCCGCCACGGTCATCAAGGCCATCATCTGGGCCTGCAAATCAGTGGGAAAACCAGGATAGGGCGCCGTGCTGATATCTATGCTTTTGACGCCACCGCCGCCACTGCCGTCACCACCGCCCCCGCCGGGGCAGCATTCCACCATCATGCCGCGGTCAGTAGGCCGCAGTGAGACATTGGCTAGGCCCAGGGCCGCGCTCACCGCCTCCATGGTGGCGGGCCGGGCCCCGATCAATTCCACTTTGCCGCCCGTTATGGCGGCCGCGATCGCATAGGTCGCCGCCTCAATCCGGTCCGGCAGGACAGCGTAGTCAGCACCGTGAAGCGTTGCAACGCCTTGAATATGCAGGGTATCGCCGCCGATACCCTCTATCTTCGCGCCCATGGCGTTCAGACAATTTGCCAGATCGGCCACTTCAGGCTCCCGGGCCGCGTTTTCCAGGATCACCTCGCCCTTTGCCAAGGTGGCCGCCATGAGCAAATTTTCCGTGGCGCCGACGGAAACCCGCGGGAACACTACCACGCCGCCCCGCAACCCGCCGGGCGCGCGGGCAACAATATAGCCGTCATCAAGATCAATTTCGGCGCCCAGCGTTTCCAGTCCCCGAATATGCATATCCACCGGACGGGCACCGATGGCGCAGCCCCCCGGCAGGGAGACCCGGGCCCGGCCGCATCGGGCCAGCAGGGGACCCAGCACCAGGACCGAGGCGCGCATCTTGCGGACGATGTCATAGGGCGCCTCGGTGGAGGTGATGTCCCTGGTGCGCAATTCCAGGACCTGGCCCATGTGCCCGCCGCCGGGATGTTCGCCGGCCATGGAAAGCGCCGTGCCATGCTGGGCCAGCAGATGGGTCATGGTGGCGATATCCGCCAGGTGCGGCAGGTTACGCAGCACCAGGGGCTGATCGGTCAACAAGCTGGCCGCCAGCAGGGGCAGGGCGGCGTTTTTAGCGCCTGAAATGGCAATCGTGCCCTCCAGGGACCGGCCGCCGCGTATGCGTATCTTATCCATTTAGACTCAATATGGGCCCAAATGGCCCCTGGTGTGCGCAGCAGAATAATAATGTGAAGTCGGCAGGGGTTCTAACCCATCGCGCCCGCGCTGGAAACCTGCATATGCACGAAATTTGGTCCTTGATTGTACCGCCGACGGCAATTCATGGCGTCAAGTAACATCGCAATTGCGGCAATTGTATGAAAGATCATCTATTTTAGGCGTCTTTTTCCCCTTTTGGACCGTCGGCCTCCTGCCGCCCCGTTGCCGCCCCGTTGTCGCCCCCGGCGCCACTTTTGGGCCCCTTGCGTCGGCGCAGGTTATCGCGCAAGGCCCGCGCCAGGCGCTCCCGCCGCAGCTCGCGCGCCGTCTTGGCGGGTGATTTTGATTTATTTTCCGTCATCACCCAATCGGTGCCATATGGCGCTTGCCCTGGCAAGGTCCCTGTGGCAATTTGCCGGACCGCTCCAGCAGCGGCAAGCCGCCATTTCCAAACGGCTCCATATGGCGGCCCCGGCCCACATAGCTCAGGGGTAGAGCACTCCCTTGGTAAGGGAGAGGTCGAAAGTTCGAATCTTTCTGTGGGCACCATTTTTACCGCTAAAGACTGCCAAAAACGAGCCGTCTAGCGAAACACCAAAAGACGCCAAAAAACGCGAACACCCCACGAACACCCACCAAAACATGGGGAAAACATGGGGGATTTGTTCCCCGCTCGTTCGTTCCCCCCGGTTCAACTGAACCGGGATGGGTCTGTTTCAAACCGCAACACACACGCAGGGCGACTTTTTCACCGCCCGCGCTATAATCCCACCATGCGCACTCTGACCGCCACCCTGACCGCCCTCATGCTGTTCGCCGCGACGCCCAGGGGCATGAAGGGATCGTGGCGATTTTCCAACGTGGTGACGCCGTCGTAACCCTTGGCCTCAATGGTCCGCACAACATCGGGCACCTGACGTAGATCGTGTTGTGGCATTGTTGTCATCACCCGCATGGGGCTTTCTCCTAAATAGTTATTGTTGTTGTGTTGCAGCTTGTTCGGCGGCGATCAGTCGCTCGATGCGTTTGCGGTAAACATTCGGCGCCTTGTCGATGGCGACGCGGATGGGCGGGCGTTTGGCGGGACGGTCCTCCTCGTGCTGGATGGCTTCCAGAATAACCTTGTCCTCGGCGAAGGCGATGTTGAACAAATCGTCAATTTTTTGCGCCGCTGCCGGGTCATTAATGGCAGTGTTGCGGATATGCAGCCAGCGGTCGATGGTATAGGTGGCATCGACCGGCGTCATGAAGTGTATGGAAAAAATCCGCACGCCCTGATCACGGTCCGCTTCTGCCAGCGCAAGATCGGCGGCGGCACTGCCGAAATCAATGACGGCGGTACAGGGCAGGTGCAGGTAATAGTAATGCCAGCGGTCCACATTGCCGGTGAAATTACCGAATTCCTGGAAAAAGCCCACCGCGGGTGCATCACGGATCCAGCGCCAGGCCACGATAGGATCCGCTTTGGTATCTGTGTCCACCAAGATATCTTCGCTGGCCGCACTGCCCAGGGTGGTGGGATGCACGAAACTGACATGGGCCGGGTCGACCAGGTTTTCAGCCACGTTCAGATAGTTCGATTTCAGATGCAGTTGGCCGCCCTGATGGGTATCCCAATTGGGGTCGCCGAACTCCACCATATCAAAGATATCAGCCCTGTTGGCCAGGGCCGGATCGCCCATCCAGACCCAGACTATGTCATGGCGTTCATGCACCGGATATTCTTTGCGCCGATTGCGCGCATGATGTTACTTCGCTTTTCTGGGGAAATTGGCTTTCGCATCGTCATCTACCCTACGACTG
>JAYGEA010000039.1:0-5593 GCA_046582635.1 Alphaproteobacteria bacterium | reverse complement strand
GGAACGATATGCCCAAGGGGACAGAAAAATTCTCGAAAGCATGGAAGTGGTCACCGACAATGTGATCATCCCCAGTCCCGCCGGCGCGGACAGAATTTTCACCTTGACCAAATTCCCGATCTTCAATGCCGGTGAGCCGGCCGGGTTCGGCGGCGTCATGATCGGTGTTACGTAACGGACCCGTAACGAACACGCCTTGCGGCAAAGCGAAAATCGGGCCGAGATGGCGAACCGCGCCAAGTCCGAATTTCTGGCCAATATGAGCCACGAACTTAGAACGCCCCTGAATGCGATCATCGGCTTTGCGGAAATCATCAAAAGCGGCGTTCTGGGCGCCCGCGGCGAAGAAAAATATCAGGAATACGCCGGCGATATATACCAATCCGGACAGCACCTTTTGGACCTGATCAACGATATCCTGGATCTCTCGAAGATCGAATTGGGCTCCGAACAACCCAATGACGTGAATATTGATGTCTCGGAATTAATCGCCTCCATTCTGGTCCTGATGCGGGAGCGGTCCCGTAAGACGTCGGTCAAGATCACCACGGATTTTCAAAAAGAATTGCCGTTGCTGCGTGCCGATGAACGCAAATTGAAGCAGATTCTCATAAATCTGCTGTCCAACAGCATCAAATTCACCCATCCCGGCGGCAGCGTCCACCTCACCGTGCGTTGCCGTCCGGGGGAAGGTTATGTCTTTGCGGTCGAGGACACGGGCATCGGCATGGCACCGGACCATCTGGCGAAGGCAATGCAGCCGTTCGGTCAGATCGACAGTGACCTGAACCGAAAATATGCCGGCACCGGCCTGGGCCTGCCATTGGCAAAAGAGCTGGCGGAAATGCATGGCGGCAGCCTGAAGCTGGATAGCAAGCTTGGCGCCGGCACCACCGTCGCCGTCAGCTTCCCCTCCGACCGCAGTGTCCGGAAAATACCGGAACCGGAATTACCAACTGTTTCGCAGTTCCCTTAGCTTCACGAAAACTTCGCGCGGATCCGGCGCATCGGACAGATCGGGGAAACTTTCGCGCAGGGCGGCGATGACCGAGGGGCTGCGCAGACGCAGGAAGGTATTGATCTCCTTTTCCAGCGCCATTGTGGAGACCAGGGCGGCGTTGGGGTCCTGACCGTCAACTTCATCCAGCAGGCTTTGGGCCCTGACATTGTCGGATTCACGGTCCAGGGTGAATTCAAGATTATTGCCCATGTAGTCATGTCCCGGATAGATCAGGGTTTCGTCCGGCAGATTGGTGAGAATATTCGCGAAGGTATCGTAAAGCTCGTTCGGATGTCCGCCATTGTGGCAATTGCCGGCCCCGGCGTTGAACAGGGTATCACCACAGATCAGCGCCGGCTGGTCGGTACGGGTCAACAGGCAGACGTGGCTCATGGTGTGGCCGGGCGTATCCAGAGCCTCGATCTCGACCGAACTGCCGACCTTGATCACATCGCCCGCCTCCAGCCCGCGGTCCATGCCGGGAATCTTGGCCTTGGCATTCTTATGCGCCAGCAATTTGGCGCCCGTGGCCTCGATCACCGCGCTGTTGCCGCCCGTATGATCGCCATGTTCATGGGTATTCAGCACCTGGGTGATGTTCCAGCCCTTGGCCTTGGCCAGGCCGAGGCATTTTTCGTGATCCAGAGGGTCGATCGCCATGGCCTCGCCCGTTTCCGGACAGACGATCAGATAGTTGAAATTACGGTAGGCGTTGCCGGTCCAGATTTGTTCGATGATCATGGAAGTTTCCTGTTGTTCTGTATGAATATTCTATTGGTAGACGGCCGGTTTGCCCCGCACCGAGATGCGCCACAACAACCGTTCCGTACCGGGGCCGCTGGGCAGCTCGATAGGCTTGGCCGAATGCAGGGTCATCTGCGTATCCCACATGGCGATATCGCCGACGCTGTATTTATGTTCATAGATGTATTTGTCCTGCAGGCAATGGGCCTTCAGCCCGGCGATCAGTTCCTCCGCCTCGTCCTTCTCCATGCCTTCGATGGCATAGGCCGTGCCGGCGACGCCGTACAAGGCGCGTTCCCCGGTGATCGAATGGGGCCGGACCAAGGGGTGCGGCGTGGGCGGCACCTCGGCCGCCTGTGCCCCGGTCAGTTTAGCCGTGGGCTCTTCCCCATCGCGGCCGGCGGTAGCGCCATAAAGGTGCATGGCGGTCAGGGCGTCGATGCGCTGCCTGGTGGCGCTGTCAAGACCTTCGTAGGCCGCCTTCATGTTGACGATGCGGGTTTCGCCGCCCTCGTCGGGCACCGTGCGGGCATACAGCATGGTCGCCGTGGCCGGATTGGCGTCATAGGACTGATCAGTGTGCCAAAAGGCGGCGTTATTGCGGATCAGGCGATCCTTGGCCCGTTCCGACATATTGCCGATCTGCAAAAGTTCGGGAAATCCAGGCATGCGATGGTTGTCCAGCACGTGCGGGATCGGCGTGCCCCATTGGCGGCCGAATTCAAGAAAGGCGGCTTCATCGCAGTTCTGGTCCTTCAACACCAGAACGCGGTGTTCATACATTGCCTGGTGCAGCTGCCGGCAGGTTTCGCCATCCGCGCCGTCGCTGATATCCAGGCCGTGCACGGCGCGGCCAAAGGGGCCGTCCAGTGGTGTGAATTCAATCATTGCGCGCTCGCTCTCTTGCCCATTGCGGATTGGTTGGCTACCGTCGGGTCCACGAAGGTACTATGCTATCCAGCGGTTGGCAAAGCTAGGTAGATGTGGAGGCAGATATGACAAGTGAAATTCCCGTTCTCGATCTTGGCGATTATTTGGCGGGCAAGCCGGGCGCGCTGGAAACAACGGCCAGGCAATTGCGACACGCGGCCGAGAACGTCGGTTTCTATTTTATCAAGGGCCATGGCGTGCCCCAGGACCTGGTCGATGATACTTTCGAGGCTTCGCGGCGGTTTCACGATTTGCCCCAGGCGCAAAAGTCCGCCCTGAAGGCGAACGAGCACAACATCGGTTATATGGCCTATGGCTCCTCGGTCTCGCGGGCCAGCCGGGTCTATGAAGGGGAGCGCAAGAGCAATCTGGTCTCGGCGATTTTCCTCAAACGCGACCTAGCCCCCGATCATCCCGACATCGTCAACAACAAGCGCTTTCGCGGCGCCAATCAGTGGCCGGAAAATCTGGCTGGTTTCCGCGACACCGCCAACAGCTATATGGACGCCTTGGAAGCCTTGGCCAAGAGCCTGTTGCCCCTCTATGCCACGGCCCTGGATTTGCCCCCTGACTATTTCGCCCAAGGATTTGTGGAGCCGCAATATACCCTACGTCTGTCCCATTATCCGCCTTCCGAGCCGGAGGATAACCAGTTCGGCCTGGCTCCGCACACGGACAGCTCGTTCATGACCCTGCTGGCGCAAAACATGGTGGAGGGGCTGCAGGTGCGCCGCACGGACGGCACCTGGATCGACGCGCCGGCGTTGCCGGGCACTTTTCTGGTAAATGGCGGCGATATGCTGCGGCGCTGGACCAACCACCGCTTCCTCTCCACCCCGCACCGGGCCAAGGCCGCGTCCCCCGACCGTGACCGTTACGCCATACCGTTCTTCTTTGACGCCCACGCCGACTACGTCATCGAATGCCTGCCCACCTGCCACAGCGCCGACAACCCAGCCCGCTACGAGCCGACCACCTACACCAAATACATGACCTGGTTCGCCACCCAGAACTACGCCCATTTCCGCGATGCCAATGACGCAATGGGGGGACAGGCGGCGGAGTAGAGCGCCGCCATGGCGGACGGCATCGGCCCAATCGAGGCCTTCAATGTCAGCGACCCCGAATTGTACCGGGCCGACAGCTGGCGGCCCTATTTCGAGCGGCTGCGCCAGGAGGCACCGGTGCATTACTGCGCCGACAGCGTCCATGGCCCTTATTGGTCCATTTCCACCTACGAGCTGATCATGCAGGTGGAACTGGATTTCAAAGCCTTTTCCAACCAGGCAAAATTCGGCGGCATTCAGCTGCAGGACATCGCCGTTGATATGAACCGGCCCTCTTTCGTCTCCATGGACCCCCCCGAACACACCGGCCGCCGCCGCGCCGTTAGCCCGATGACCCGGCGCTCCAGCCTGGCGGACATGGCCGATGTGATCCGCGAACGAACGGTCGCGGTGCTGGAAGGATTGCCACGCGGCGAGGTGTTTGATTGGGTTGAATTGGTCTCGACGGAACTGACCGGCATGATGCTGGCAACCATGTTCGACTATCCCCAGGAACGGCGCCTGGATCTGATCCATTGGTCGGACGTGGCAACCACCAACATCAATGCGGAAAACCCCCTGGTGAAGACCGAGGCCGAGCGCTATGGCGAGCTGGAAGCCATGGCAGATGCCTTTGCGCCCTTGTGGCGCGAGCGGATAAATGGCGAGGGCTTCGATTTGATCACCATGCTGGCCAACAGCGAGGCCACCAAGGACATGGACCGGGAAGAGTTTATCGGCACCTTGTTCCTGCTGATCGTCGGCGGCAACGACACCACCCGCAATTCCATGACCGGCAGCCTGCTGGCGCTGCACGAAAATCCGGAGCAGTTGGCCAAGGTGCGGGAATATCCGGACCTGGCTGCCAACATGGTGCAGGAGATGATCCGCGTGCAAACCCCGGTCATTCACATGCGCCGCACCGCCTTGATGGATACGGAACTGGCGGGCCAGCAGATCAAGCAGGGCGACAAGGTTGCCCTGTGGTACATCTCCGCCAACACCGACGAGGCGGTATTTGGCGATCCCTACAAGTTCGATGTGGCGCGGGACAATGCCCGCCGGCATCTGTCGTTCGGCGCCGGCATCCACCGTTGCGTCGGCGACCGTTTGGCGGAGTTGCAACTGCGTATTCTGTGGGAGGAAATCATCGCCCGTGATATGAAGATCGAAGTCATGGGCCCGGGGGAGCGGGTTTATTCGAACTTCATCCGCGCCTTTTCCTCCCTGCCCGTAAAGATTGCCAATTAAGTATTCAATTTTTTTTGGATGGAGCAACTGAACCACACCTAAAACCAATTCGCGGCGTCATCCCCGGGCGTAGCGTAGCGGCGACCCGGGGATCCAGAGCCGCAAGCGCTGGAGTTTGTTGCCCTGGATTACCGGGTCAAGTCCGGTAATGACAAGAACCAGAACAGGAAAGTTTTATCGTCATGGCAACCATCACCTATCCCAATCTCATGGAAATCGATTTCGGCGCCATCAAGGTGCTGGGCGACGCCCTGAAGCGCAACGGCATCACCCGGCCCCTGATCTGCACCGACAAGGGCATCGTCGATTGCGGCATCTTTGACACGGTGCGCGGCGTGATACCCAATGATGTGGAGCCAATCCTGTTCGACGGCACGCCGGCGAACCCCACGGAAGTCGCCGTGCGCCAGGCCTTGCAGCTGTACCGGGACAATGACTGCGACGGCATCGTCTCCATCGGCGGCGGCTCGTCCATGGACCTGGGCAAGGGGGTTGCCCTGTTGTCCACCCATGACGGCCCCATCAATGACTGGTCGGCGGTCAACAACGGCCGCGAGAAGATCGGCGCCTGCCCGCCCATTATTGCCATGCCGACGACGGCAGGCACCGGCAGCGAGGTTGG
>JAYGEA010000026.1:0-19688 GCA_046582635.1 Alphaproteobacteria bacterium | reverse complement strand
ACCCGCTTCGTCGGCGTGCGCAACCCCTATTATCACCGGGTCGACGAAAAGGGCCGGCAGCTGCCCTATGTGGACAAGCTGATAATGATCGTTTCCGACGGCAAGCTGATCGCCGCCAAGGCGGGCACGGGCGAGGTCGATCTACAGGCCCGCAGCCTGTCCTTCAACAACCTGACGTTCCTGCGGGAGAACGAGAAGGACGGTAAGTTCGAAACTTACCTCTGGCGCATCGCCAAGGGGGCCCACGTCGCCTTGTACCCCAACATGAACGTGGCCGACCCGGTCTGGGCCAAGCTGATGCGGGATGTCCGCTTTCGCAGGGCCTTGAGCCTGGGCGTGGACCGGGAGGCGGTGAACGAATCCCTGTATTTCGGCCTGGCCATCATGGGCAACAACACCATGCTGCCCGGCAGCCCCCTGTACCGGGAGGCATATCAGAAGCAATGGGCCGAATACGATCCCGATCTGGCATCCGAGCTGTTGGACCAGATCGGCCTGACGGAATACAACGACGATGATATCCGCCTGATGCCCGACGGCAGGCCCCTGGAGATCATCATCGAAACCGCTGGCGAGGATACCGAGCAGACGGACGTTCTGGAACTGATATCGGAAAGCTGGGCCGAAATCGGCGTGAAGCTGTACATCAAGCCATCGCAACGTGAAGTCTTCCGCAACCGCATCTTTTCCGGTCAGGCCCAGATGTCGGTCTGGAGCGGCCTGGAAAACGGTATCGCCTCGGCCCAGACCAATCCGGAGGAGTTGGCGCCGCGCTCCCAACAACAGCTGATGTGGCCCAAATGGGGGCAGTATTACGAAACTTCCGGCCAGATGGGCCAGGCGCCCGATATGCCCGAAGCCCAGGAGCTGTCAACCCTGGCGGCGGAATGGATTGAAGGCGCCGATCCCGTCCGCAAGGAAGAGATTTGGCACCGCATGTTGGCCATTCACGCCGATCAGGTTTATTCCATCGGTGTCATCTCCGGGGTGCAGCAGCCCGTCGTGGTCAAGCATGGCGTCATGAACGTGCCTAAGAATGGCATTTATAACTGGGATCCCGGTGCCCACTTTGGCATCTACCGCCCCGATACCTTTTGGCTGGACCGGTAGCTGGACCGCGCGGATATGAGGGCATAACAAACCATGTTCACCTATTTCACGCATCGGGTGCTGGTGATGATCCCAACCTTGTTGGTGATCTCCGTCATCACCTTCATCATCATCCAGCTGCCCCCTGGTGATTATCTGTCGAACCAGATGGCCGAACTGATCGCCAGCGGCGACCGCGCGGCGATTGAAAAGCTGGCCTTCCTGCGCCAGGAATTCGGCCTGGATAAGCCCATGCTGGAACAATACGCCGTCTGGCTGGGCATCTGGCCGGGCAACAATGGTTTCTCGGGCATTTTGCAGGGCAATCTGGGCTGGTCCTTTGAATACAATCTGCCCGTGGGCGAAGTGGTCGGTGACCGGCTGTTTTTGTCCTTGGTGCTGAATTTCACCACCATGCTGTTCGTCTATGCGGTGTCGTTTCCCATCGGGGTTTACACGGCGGTGCGGCAATACAGCATCGGCGATCATGCCATGACCTTTATCGGCTACATCGGCCTGGCGACACCGAACTTTCTGCTGGCCCTGATCCTGCTGTTTCTGGCCAAGAAACATTTCGGCGTCTCCATCGGCGGTCTGATGGACGAGGAATACATCGACACGGACATGTCGTGGGGCAAGTTCCTCTCCATCTGCGAACATATGGTGGTGCCGGTGATCGTTATCGGCACCTCGGGCACGGCCGGGATGATCCGCCGCCTGCGCGCCAACCTGCTGGACGAATTGCAGAAACAATACGTCACCACGGCCCGGGCCAAGGGCTTGAAAAACTACCGTCTGTTGTTGAAGTATCCCCTGCGCATGGCCCTGAACCCTTTCGTGGCGGATATCGGCAATCTGCTGCCGCAGATGATTTCCGGCTCGGCCATCGTAGCCGTGGTGATGAGCCTGCCCACCTCCGGGCCCATGCTGGTCAGCGCCTTGCAAAGCCAGGATCAGTATCTGGCCGGCTCTTTCCTGTTGTTCCTGGCCGCCCTGACGGTGGTGGGGATGTTCGTCTCCGATCTGGCGCTGGCCGCCCTTGATCCCCGCATACGCCTCGGTTCGGAGGCCTCGAAATGAGCCTGCGCGAAGATCAGGATCAGCATTGGGTTTCCGACGCTCCGTTCAATCCCCAGGAGGTGGAGCGTTTGACGAAGGAGCAGGAACGCTTCTTCATGGCGTCGCAATGGACCCTGATGTGGTGGAAGCTGCGCCGCCATCCCCTCGCCGTGGCCTCGATGATCTTCTTGTTGGTGATTTATATCTCCATCCTGATGGTGGAATGGGTGGCCCCCTATCCCCTGGCCAAGCGCAACGCCAAGTTCATCTATGCCCCGCCGCAAGTGGTGCATCTGTTTCACGAGGGCAGCTTTGTCGGGCCCTTCGTCTACGGCTTCAAGGTGACCCGCGACATCAAGTTGATGAAGCGGATCTACACCGTGGATACCACTCAGGTGCAGCCGATCCGATTCTTCTGCCAAGGGGCCAGGTACAAGTTCTGGGGTCAATGGCGCATGAAGTTCCACTTTTTCTGCCCCTCAAAGGAAAAGGTCGGCACGCGCACCGTGCGCGGCACATTGTTTTTGTTTGGCGCCGACAGATTGGGCCGGGATATGTTCTCCCGCATCGTTTACGGCTCGCGCATATCCCTGACCGTGGGCCTGATCGGCATTTCCATCAGCTTCGTGATCGGCCTGACCCTGGGCGGCATGGCCGGCTATTACGGCGGCTGGGTGGACAACGTGGTGCAGCGCCTGATCGAGATGCTGCGCTCCTTCCCCGAATTGCCCTTGTGGATGGCCCTGTCGGCAGCCCTGCCCGTGACCTGGAGCCCCATTGGCGTGTTCTTCGGCATCACCATCATTCTGGCCTTGTTGGATTGGCCCGGCCTGGCCCGCGCCGTCAGGTCGAAACTGCTGGCACTGCGCGAGGAGGATTTCGCCACCGCCGCGACCTTGATGGGCGCCTCTCCCGCGCGTGTCATCGCCCGCCACCTCTTGCCCAATTTCATGAGCCACCTGATCGCCTCCCTGACGCTTTCCATACCTTCGATGATCCTGGCCGAAACGGCGCTGTCGTTCCTCGGCCTCGGCCTGCGCCCGCCGATCACCTCCTGGGGCGTGCTGTTGAACGAGGCGCAGAATATCAACGCCGTGGCCACCTATCCGTGGCTGATTTTTCCCATGCTGCCCGTGGTATTGATCGTGTTGGCGTTTAACTTCTTCGGCGACGGGCTTAGGGATGCAGCCGATCCGTATAAGTAGGCGAGAATGTGGACTTGCATCAAAACGTATCTAGAAGCCTATTAAGAATAGTTAGTCGTCTGTTAAGAAGCGGCTTTTAGCGCTGAGAATGGCATTCTCGCGGCCCATATTGCGGCGATGATTTTGCCCAACAATGCCCTCAACCACTTGAGGATGAGGCGCAAGTCGTAGCCGACGGCGCTCATGACGGCGTTGATCTGGTCGCCGTTGCGGCCTTTCAGGTAATTGCGGTCCAGATGGCCGTCGGATTTGCAATGGCCGATCACCGGTTCAATGGCTGAGCGGCGGCGGAGTTCCTTTTTGATCTGTCCGTGCACCCCGCGTTTTTGCCCGGAGCGGAAGACCCGCATGGGCTTTGGCGCCTTGTGGCCGATATAGCCCTTGTCCACGTAGACCTGCTCGATCTCCCGCCCGGTCAAGGCCTGGGTCTCCGCCAAGACCTCCGCCAAGGTGTGGCCGTTGTAGGGGTTTCCCGGCAAGGCCTTGGCATGCAGGATGAACTGACCGCCCTTGGCTCGCTTGTTGGTCGTCGTCAGGGAGACCTTGACGCCGAACTCATAGGGCTTATGCGCCTTACCCTTGGCGATGCACTCGGTCTCTGGCGCGTGCCAGGAATTGAGCTTCCAGCCGCGCCGGCGTTGCTTCTGGCTCCGGATCTGACTGGCCTTGATCAGGGGCACGGCGAAGACGCCGCCCAATTCCTCGTCACCGTCGATCTTGCGCCCGATATCCCTGATCACGCGGCCCAGACGGGTGCGCAGGAATTTGATCTCGCGGTTCATGCGCTTGAACTGTTTGGCGTGGGCGTAACGGCCAACTTTAATCGCCGCTCGTTTGGCCACCCTGGCATAGGACTGGCGCAGGGGCAGATCGTGCTCCTTCGCCAGTTTGCCGAGCTGTTGGATCGCCACCAAAAGCAGCTTGGCATCGGTCGGGAAGGTAATGTTCTTGGGCTGCACCGTGGTATCCACCGTGACACGGGCCAGATCGCTTTTCTTCAGGGCGCCAGTGTCATGGGCGATGCGCAGACTTTCCGCCAACAGCATCTCCAACGTCTCACCGATACGGTTCGGGCATGCAGACCGTGTTATGATTGCGGGCCTGGCGGAAATTCAGACCCTGGCCGCCAAGGCATCGATCGCCGGCGTCCGCGCCACCGTGCCGCCGGTGCAGCCCAGGGCGTCGTGGCGTTGTTGATCGGTGGTGATCAGCAGGATTTTCCGGCCCATAACTCAAATTCCTTTTCATTTCCCTCATACCAGCTTGCGCTGTACCCGGAGCACCTTAAGATACCCGGCAACCAAATTCCATGAGGGGACGTCCATGAAAATTACCATCACCGAACCGAAACTGCCCATCGCTGGCGCGCTTGTCATTGGCGTCCTCAAGGGCGGCGTGCTGATGTCCACGGGCAAGCAGCTTGATAAAGCCGCCAAGGGCGCCTTGAGCAAGGCGATCAAGGTCTCCCGCTTCACCGGGGGCAAGGGGCAATGGCTGGACATCATCGCGCCAGCCGGTATTGGCGCCGACCGGGTCCTGCTGGGCGGATTGGGCGAGGCCAAGAATGTAACCCGGGAGTCAATGGAAAATTTCGGTGGTTCGGCCGTGCAGCGGCTGTCGGGCAGCGGCGTCAAAACCATCTCCATCGCTTGCGATCCGGTCAAGGGCGCAGAGGTGGACATGGCCCAGAGCGCGGCCAGCCTGGCCTATGGCGCGCGGCTGGCCAGCTATCGGTTTGATAAATACCGCACTACGTTGAAGGCCAAGGACAAGCCCAGCGTGACGGCGGTCACCGTGCTGGCCAAGGGTAAATCCAACGTCGCGGCGGCGCGGAAAGAATTCAAGTCGCTTGATGCCATTGCGGTTGGCGTTTTCATGACCCGTGATCTGGTCAGCGAGCCGGCCAATATTCTCTATCCCGAGAGCATGGCCAAGGAATGCAGGACCCTGGCCAAGCTGGGCGTCAAGGTCGAGGTCTTGGGGGAGGCCCGCATGGCCAAGCTGGGCATGGGCGCCCTGCTGGGCGTGGGCCAGGGCAGCCGGCGGGAAAGCCAGCTCGTGATCATGACGTGGCAGGGCACGAACGCCAAAACCAAGCCGGTGGCCTTCGTGGGCAAGGGCGTTACTTTCGACACCGGTGGCATATCCCTGAAACCCGGCCCCGGCATGGAAATGATGAAATGGGACATGGGCGGCGCCGGCGCCGTGATCGGCCTGATGAAGGCCTTGGCCGGGCGCAAGGCCAAGGCCAATGTGATCGGCGTGGTAGGCCTGGTGGAGAATATGCCGGA
This sequence comes from Alphaproteobacteria bacterium, assembly GCA_046582635.1. Lineage (GTDB taxonomy): Bacteria > Pseudomonadota > Alphaproteobacteria. Next base: position 14,044 of record JAYGEA010000026.1, on the reverse strand, counting down.
CGGCAACGCGCAGCGGCCCGGTGACGTCGTCACCTCCATGTCCGGCCAGACCATCGAAATCCTGAATACCGATGCCGAGGGGCGCCTGGTGCTGGCGGATGCTCTTTGGTACACGCAAAATCGCTTCAAGCCGCAGTTCATGGTCAACCTGGCGACCCTGACCGGCGCCATCATCGTTGCCCTGGGGCACGAGCATGCGGGCATGTTTTCGAACGACGACAAGCTGTCGGAACAATTGTCCGACGCGGGCGAGGAAGTTGACGAGAAGGTCTGGCGCATGCCTCTGTCGGAGGCCTATGACAAGAAAATCAACTGCGCCATCGCGGACATGAAAAACATCGGCGGCCGGGATGCGGGCTCAACCACCGCCGCGCAGTTCCTGCAACGCTATGTCAACAAGGTGCCCTGGGCGCATCTGGATATCGCCGGCACCGCCTGGGCGGACAAGGGCAAACCCACCGTGCCAAAGGGCGGCACGGGCTGGGGCGTGCGCATGCTGGACCGGCTGGTGGCCAACCATTACGAGGGCAAATAGCGGGCCCCACCGTGACCCCGAAAACGACGGAGGTCGGCTTCTATCACCTGCTGCACTGGCCCCTGGAACGCGCCTTGCCCAAGCTTTTGGAGAAGGCATTGGAGCGGGGCCACCGGGCGGTGGTGCTGGCCGGCTCCCAGGAACGGGTGGATGATCTGAACGCGGTTCTGTGGACCTACGAGGAACGCAGCTGGCTGCCCCATGGGGCGGCGGGCGACGGCCCGGGCGCGGCCCAGCCGATCTATCTGACGGCGCGGGAGGAAAACCCCAACGGCGCCGACGTCCTGGTCACCGTGGACGGCACGGCGCCCGGCAGCACGGACGGCTACGCCCGCATCATCGACATGTTCGACGGCCGCAACGAAGAGATGGTCGCCGCCGCCCGGGTGCGCTGGCGGGGCTATCTGGATCAGGGTTTCGCCTTGACCTACTGGCAACAAACAGAAAGCGGTGGATAGGAGAAAAAATCATAATTATTTCAATGACTTAGAAGCGGAACATTTTTTTAATACTATACACTTAACATACACTCAGCGTCGAATGAGCGTGAATTTACACGCAATATACACTTGGCGGCTGAGGAAAACGGTATGCATCAGCAAGACACGCACACGTATGAAAACGGTGCGATCACTCTTTATCGACGCTCAGATCACAAGACGCCGCGATGGCATTGCCGCATCAAATTGCCGAATGAAAGGCGATACGTACGGAAATCAACAGGCGAAGAAGATTTGGACAAGGCTAAGACTGTGACGATGACGGACTACTATGTCCTGCTGTCAAAGCAGCAAAACAAGCTACCGATATTCTCCAAGAATTTTAACGATGCTGCGAAGGCTTTTATCGACGAGCAAATTTTTCGTCACAGTGTTGGTGCCATCAGCGACGGCCGCCTTGCGTATCAAAAAAGTGTCGTCGGACGTTGGTTCACTATGTATTTCGAAAAGCGAGCCATTGAACGAATTACGACCGATGACATTAATGAATTTTGGAAATGGCGGATCAACTACTGGAAATCCGATGAGGGAACAGCGGAGTTAAAGATAACTGGCAGGAGTGTTGCGATGAACCCAAAATCGACAACGCTCAATGAGGAAAAAATATCTCTAAAACAGATTTTCAATTTCGCTGCCGAAAAAGGTTGGATTAGCAGAAACACTCTTCCGATCATCAAGCTCCCAATGAAGGTAAAGCCAGAAAGCCGAGAGCATTTCACCATCGAGGAATGGCGATCAATTTCGCTCTACATGCATAACAGATGGACAAAGGCGGCAATGAATGCGGACAAGCTTTTTGCTCGGAAGCGAGTGATGACGCGTGTGAACCTATCTCGCCATACAGGAATGCGTCCGTTGCGACCGACAAACGCGGCTTCATCACCGTGGATGATCGCCTCGCCACCAATGTGCCGGGGATCTGGGCCATGGGTGATGCCAACGGCCGGGGCGCCTTTACCCATGCCTCCTACAACGACTTTGAAATTCTCGCCGCCAATATGTTCGATGACGACCCCCGGCGGGTCTCCGACCGGATCACCGCCTATGGCCTGTTCATCGATCCGCCCCTGGGCCGGGTCGGCATGACGGAGGCGGAGGTTCGCGCGCACGTCCAGGCCACCGGGCGTCCCGCGCTGGTGGGCAAAATGATGATGGCCCGCGTCGGCCGGGCCAAGGAACGCAGCGAAACCCAGGGCTTCATGCAAATCTTCATAGATGCCGAAAGCAAACGCATTCTCGGCGTTGCCATCCTGGGCATCGGCGGTGACGAGATCATCCATGGTTTGCTGGACATCATGTATGCTGATGCGCCCTACACGGTGATCCAGCGGGCCATGCATATACACCCCACGGTTAGTGAGTTGATCCCGACCATGCTGGCCGATCTGAAGCCGTTGCAATAGGGCGAATGGCTTTTTCCCCCGCCGTTGGCTACACTGCCATGAAAGGCGCGAATTGGAGGATCTAATGACATCGTCGAAACCATTTTCCGTCGCACCGCTGGACGCCACTTTCGGCGCAATGGTCACGGACCTCAAATTGACGGATCTGTCGGAAACCGACTTCGCCGCCCTCTACGACACCTGGCTGGAATATGCCCTGCTGGTCTTTCCCGGCCAGCATTTGAGCAATGACGAGCAGATTGCCTTCGCCAAACGTTTCGGCGCCCTGGAGTTTGATTTGACGCCCTTGAGCAACGTCAGGCAGGACGGCAGCGTGCGGACCGACGATGCCGACGACATGGTCAAGGTTCTGAAGGGCAACATGGGTTGGCATACGGACAGCACCTATATGCCGGTCCAGGCCAAGGGCGCGGTGTTCACGGCGCATGTGGTGCCCTCGGCTGGCGGCGAGACCGGCTGGGCCGATCTGCGCGCCGGCTACCAGGAGCTGGATGGCGACACCAAGGCGCGCATCGCCGGGCTGTCCGCCTATCATTCGCTCTACCACAGCCAGAAGGCGTTCGGCATGCCCAAGAAAAAGGACAGCGAATACAGCGGCTATGGTTTTTTCAACCAGGACCCGCCGCTACGGCCCCTGGTGAAAATTCATCCCGAAACCCAGCAACCGGCCATGACCATCGGCCGCCACGCCTATGGCATACCGTGTTTGAGCGAGACTGACTCGAAAAAGCTGCTGGCCGACCTGGTCGATTTCACCTGCCAGGCGCCGCGCACCTATCACCACACCTGGACGCCAGGCGACGCCGTTGTCTGGGACAACCGCTGTCTGTTGCACCAGGCCCGCCCCTGGGACATGAACGAACCCCGCGTCATGTACCATTCCCGCATCGCCGGCGACCAACAAAGCGAGTTCGCCGCACCCGCGTGAAGCTTGGTGGCCGCAATTTGCGTTTTCTACATCCAGCCAAGTTCCCCTAGGGCCCAGGGCGCGTTCCAGACCTTGCACATCCTGGCAACCTTGCCGTCCTCGTTCATGGTCAAGGCATAGAGATAGTCGGTGACGGTCTGTTTCCGGGTCGGCGGCACCGGGCCGCCCTCGCCCACATGGGTGGCGGTAAAGGTGGCGAAATACACCGCCGTCCGGTTTGCCTCGTCATAGGACGAAGAATGCAGCTCGTAAGTGCAACCTTCCGGCGGGCCCTTGCCCAGCCCCGCCATCCATTCGCAATAGCCCTCGACCGATGTGACATCGGTAAGCGGCTCGCACTGCGCGGTGAATGGCGCGCCGTCCGCGACATAGTCCTTGCAGCCAGCCCAGCCCTGCAATGTTTCGCAGGCATGAAAAAAGTTCGTCGCCGTTTCAAATGCTGACATCTCGGTTTCTCCCCGGTTGAATTCAATGACAATATCAATTGTTTCGCACATGAAACAATGAATTCTACAAACGCCACGCCACGGCTGCAAAATAGGAGGTTAGCACGAAGAATAGATTTTCGAATCCATCGCCGGTAAGCTTCGTGGTTGGGAGGATCGTTATGGAATGCGGTCTGTACGCCATGGCGGCAGTCAATAGCCGTGCAAACACCGGGCCATGGCCATGGCGATAGCGGAACAGGGTGAACTGGACAGCAGGGGCCGGGTGGCGCTGTTGGCGACCAGCGTGCTGGTGATCTTCCTGCTCGCCATGACCATCACCATCGCCAACGTCTCGCTGCCGCAGATCCAGGGTTCATTGTCGGCCACGCGGGATCAGGTGGCCTGGGTGGTGACCGCCTATCTGGTGGCCAACGCGGTGGGCCTGCCGGCAACCGGCTGGCTGAACGACCGCTTCGGCTCCCGCCGCCTGATCATTTTTGGCACCGTCGGCTTCTCCATCGTCACCCTGTTGTGCGCCCTGGCCCGGAACCTGGAGACCCTTGTGTTCCTGCGCGCCATGCAAGGCCTGTTTGGGGCGCCCCTGACACCGTTGACCATGTCCCTGGTCATGGCCTCGTACCCGCGCAGCCAGCACGGGGTGGTCTCCTCGATCTTCGGCATCGGCGTCACCATCGGGCCGATCATCGCGCCCTGGCTGGGCGGCATCCTGACGGAGGCCTATGGCTGGCGGTCGGTGTTCTATTTCTGCCTGCCCTTCGCGGCCATGGCCTGTATGGCCGTCTTCCTGGTGATCCCCCGCGACCAGCCCCTGGCCGAGCGGAAATTGGATCTGCGCGGCTTTATCTTTTTCTCCATCGCCATCGCCTGCTTTCAGTTGATGGTCGACCGGGGCGAGCGCAACGACTGGTTCGACTCCATGGAGATCACGTTGGAATGCCTGGCCGGCGCCGTTTGCCTGTATCTGTTCGTGGTCCACTGCCTGACCTGGCGCCAGCCCTATATCGACCTGCGCATCCTGGCCAACCGGGACCTGGTTGTTGGTTTGTTGTTGGTATTGGCGTTCGGGATGTTGAGTTATTCACCCTTGGTGTTGTTGCCCAACATGTTGGCCAACCTGCGCGGCTACCCGGAGGATACCATCGGCGTCCTGCTGGCGATCCGCGGGCTGGGCATGACCTTGGGCTTCGTTGTGTTGTTGTGGGGGTCCCGGTTCGATCCGCGCATCTGGCTGGCATTAGGATTTGGCGCGCAGATTTGGGCCGGCTGGGAGATGGCGCAGTTCGATATCAACGTCACCTATTCTCAGCTCGCCTGGACCGGTTTCATCTCCGGCCTGGGCATCGGTTTCGTCTGGGTGCCCCTGATCGTGATCACCCTGGGTTCGGTGACGCCGGCGCAGTTCCCCCTGGTCAATTCGCTGTTTCATCTGTTGCGCCTGTTCGGCAGTTCCATCCACATCTCCCTCTCCGTCGCCCTGGCGCTGCGCACCTCGAAGATATCCTTTGTCGAGATTGCCGAACGCGTGCGGTTCGACAGCCCGGCCTTTTGGCAGTTGGAGGCCGTCCTGCCCGGCATCCAGCAGACTGCCCCCCTGGTGCGTGAGATCGGCCGTCAGGCCCGGATGATCGGCTATCTCAATGCCTTCCTGTTCTTTGCCCTGACGGCGGTGGTGGCCCTGCCCCTGATCCTCGCCGTGCGCCCGCCCCGCCCGCAATAGGGGAACCATCCATGTTGCCGGGACAGGCCCGGATGGCTAGTCTGGCGTCATGGCATTGACAGACATCATTTCGACGGCGGACCTGGACGACTTGATCGAATTCGACAAGGACGCCCGCCTGGTCCGAAAGAAGATATTTCAATCGGAGATCATCGTTTGCGAGCTGGTCTGTTACGAACCGGGCCAATTCACCAAGACCCACGTGCATCCCAATCAGGACGAAATCTTTTTCTGCATGCGGGGCAAGGGCATCATCACGTTCCAGGACCGCGACGACATGGCGATCGAACAAGGTGCGGTGGTCTTCGTGCCCAAGGGTACGGAACATGGCATCAACACCATTTCCGGCGAGCGCCTGGTCCTGGTCTTCACCAAGGGTCCCGGTTTGCCCAACCCCCGGCGCAACAAGTCGGACATCTCGGATGGGTAACGTCGAAAGGGTCGACAAGACCCTGCCCCTGAACGACATGATTTATTACGTGCGCAAGGATGCCGAACTGCGCCGGCGCTGGTTGGCGGATCTGGAAAACCTGTGCCGGGAATTCGGCTGTTCCGAGCGGGAATATCAGACCTTGAAAGCGGTTGATATTCGCGGCCTGATGGACATCGGCGTGCATCAATACCTGATCCCCCACATCCTGCGCCTGTTTTACGGCGTCACGGGGATGACCAATAACCACCCCGCCCTGACCGCCTATCGCGATGCCTTTGCAGATGAAGCCCAGGCCGCACTGGGGGAGCGCGAATAAAATGGCAGAGGTCGCCGCCGTCATGGCCATGACCCATTCGCCGGGCCTGACCGGCTGGTTCGATGCCGCGCCGGAGGAGGAGCAGGTCATGGCGCGGGGGTCGTTCGAAGCCATGCGCGAGCACCTGGACGCGCGCGAAATCGATGTCCTGGTAATTGTCGGCAATGATCATCTGCTCAACTGGCCGCTCAGCAATACGCCGGAATATACCGTTGGTGTTGATGAGACCCACGTGGGACCGGCGGATTGGTACGATGAGTGGTTGGCGTTGGAAAAATTCACCGTCAAGGGCCATGCCCCCTTGGCCCGCCACATCGTCAACCGGGCCGCCCGCCACGGCCTGGCCATGGCCCACAAGCGGGACATGCAGTTCGACGATTCCATCTCCGTGCCCCAGGCCCATCTGAATGCCCAGGCCGGCCGGCCCATCATCCCCATCACCCTGAATTGCACCGTGCCGCCGATCCCGGAACTGCGCCGGGCCTACGAGGTTGGCTTGATCCTGGGCCAGGTGATCGCGGACTATGACGGCGATGAACGGGTGGCCGTGATCGGCACCGGCGGGCTGTCCCACGAGCCGGGCGGGCCGCGATACTTTTTCATCGACGAGGAATTTGACCTTTGGTTCCTCGAGATGCTGAAAAAGGGTGACCACGAGGCGCTGATGCGGGAATGTACGCTCGAACGCATGGAAGAGGCCGGGTCGGGGGGCACGGCGGAATTGCTGGCCTGGGCCCTGGCGCTGGCCTTTACAAAAGGCCCGGCGGAGGTATTGGGCTATGCGCCCTCGCATGCCTGGCGTTCGGGCACGGGATTTGTCATTTGGCCGGAGGTAACATGAGCCAGCACCACGAATTAAACGCCGACACCGTCCACAAGACCTGGGACAACAGTATCGAAGCGCGCCTGACCATCGATGCGGGCGACACGGTCACCTTCGACACCCGGGATGCGGCGGATCTGTATTACAGCCCCGATAGCCTCTCCGAGGATATCGAAAAACGCGGCCCCTTCGTGGGCCATCCCCTGACCGGCCCCGTCTACATCCGCGATGCGGCACCTGGCGATGTTCTAGCCATCGAGGTCAGGGCCATGGAGTTCGCCTCGCCTTTTGGCTGGACCGCCGTGCGCAAGGGGCGGGGGCTGTTGCCCGAGGCTGATGTGCCGGGGCCCTATTTGCAGATCTGGGACATCACCGACGGCACCCACGCGCGCATGCGCCAGCGCAGCGATATCGCCGTCCCGGTGGATCCCTTCGCCGGTATCATGGGCAATGCCCTGGCCCTCGATGGGGCGCATTCCACCATGCCGCCGCGGGAAACCGGGGGCAACATGGACAACAAGCACCTGACGGCGGGGTCTACCTTGTTCCTGCCCGTGCAGGTGCCGGGCGCGCTGTTTTCCACGGGTGACGCCCATGCCGCCCAAGGCGACGGCGAATGCTGCGTCACGGCGGTGGAAACCTGTTCCAGGATCACCTTGAAGTTTGATCTGCTGCATCAGAAAAATTTCGCCGAACCGCAATTGCGCACCCACGGGCCGCTCTGTGCCTCGACCAATACCGACTCCTATTACGCCACCACGGCCCAGGGCCCGGATCTGTTCGCCAATTCCCAGCAGGCCATCCGCTACATGATCGAGCATCTGATGGCGGAGCGGGGTTTGAGTTGGCACGAAGCCTATGTCCTGTGCTCGGTGGCCGTGGACCTGAAGATTTCCGAAGTGGTCGATGCCCCAAACTGGCTGGTCTCGGCCTTTTTGCCCGAATGCGTGTTCGTCGTCTAATCCGCCGCCCTGGCCAGACGCTCGCTGCGCCAGTGCAGCAACTCCACCACGGCCATCAATAAGACCGAGACCCCGATCAACAGGGTCGCGATGGCGACAATGGAAGGATCGAGATTATCGCGTAAGCCTGAAAATAATTGCCGGGGCAGGGTATGCTGCGCCGGCGAGGCGATGAACAGGGCGACAACAATCTCATCGAACGAGGTTACGAAGGCAAAGATCGCACCCGATATCACCCCCGGCATGATCAAGGGCAGGGTCACGCCGAAGAAGGCGGTGATGGGCCGGGCGCCCAGGCTTTGCGCCGCACGTACCATATTGCGGTCAAAACCTTGTAGCGTCGCCGTCACGGTGATCACCACGAAGGGTACGGCCAATACTGTATGGGCCAGGATCATGCCCGTGAAGGTCCCCGAGAGGCCGACCCGGGCAAAGACGAAATAGGCCGCCAGGGCGGTGATCACCAGGGGCACCATCATGGGTGAGAGCAACAGCGCCATCACCAACGGCTTGAAGCGGAATTCCGCGCTGGTCAGGCCGTAAGCGGCAAGCGTCCCCAAAATGGTCGCCAGCAAGGTCGTCGCCGAAGCGATGATGATGCTGTTTTCCAGTGATAGCATCCACGGGTACGGCGTGAAGATGACCTCGAACCATTTCCACGACAATCCCGGCAACGGGTAGTTCAGCAGGGAGGAGGAGCTGACCGAGATGGGGATAATGACAATAATCGGCGCCACCAAAAAGAAGAACACCAAAACGCAGATGACGCGAAAGCTCCAATGCCAGATGCGCTGGGAGGGGGTGGCATATTGCGGCAATGCCATGACGTCACCCCAGCTTCATGCCGCCGGCGCCGGCGAAACGCTGATAAAACGGATATAGCACGGCAATACAGACCAGCAGCAACATGGCCAAGGCTCCCGCCAGGCCCCAGTTGGCGGTGTTGGTGGCGAATTCCGCGATCAGATAGGCCAGCATCTGGTCCGAGCCGCCGCCGATCAGCATGGGCGTGATGTAGAAACCCAGCGAGATGACAAAGACCAACAGACAGCCCGCCGCCAGACCCGGCACGGTTTGCGGGAAATAGACGCTGAGAAAGGCCGAACGTGGCGTTGCCCCCAGGGAGGCGGCGGCGCGCACATGATCGCCGGGAATTCCCTTCATGACACTATAAAGGGGCAAAATCATGAACGGCAGCAGGATATGCACCATGGAGATATAGACCCCGGTGCGATTGAAAATCAGCGCCAAGGGTACCTCGATCAGTCCCAGGCCGATCAGGGCATCGTTCACAATGCCTGATTTTTGCAGCACGATGACCCAGGCCGCCGTCCGCACCAGCAACGAGGTCCAGAACGGCAACAGCACCAAAAGGATCAAATACTTCGACACCCGCGGCGGCGCCGTGGCAATAATGTAGGCCACGGGATAGCCTAGCAGAATGCAGATGATGGTCACAACCAGAGCAATCCACAAGGTCCGACGCAGGTTGGAGAGATATATTTGGTGATCTGGCGCAACTCGCCGAACACTGCCGTCCCATTGCAGATCCAGATCCAATGCCTGAAGGAGGTAGTGCAGGGTAAAGCGGCTGTCATTGGCCTTTATCGTGCGCCAATATATCAACTCGGCCCAGCGCTTGTCCCGCGCGATCATGGCTGCCTTGAAAGGCGCCTTCATGTGTTTGGCCTTGCGGCCGGTGCGCATCAACAGACTTCGAAAACCGCTGACTTCGTAGTTCAGGCGCAATGATACTTTGGGCAGGGTGGTATCGGCATAGCCTTGTTTCATATCCTCGGCCAGGGCGGCGAATACGGCCTCGCCTGGAAGGCGCCGGGTATCCCAATCCCGCAAGGCCGCCGTGACCCGGGGCAGCATGGTGACCACCTCTGGGTTGGAAACGCTGAAATAGAGAACCGAGCCGATGGGTACGAGAAAAAACGCCAACAGGAACAGAAACAGCGGCGCAATCAGTCCATAGGCGCGCATTTTGCGCCGCCGCTCGGCCCGGCGCAAATTGGCCTTTAAGGTATTCCGATCAGGCGCCGGCCCAGCATCGGTAGGTTGACTGGTCATTCGGCGATTGTCCGGTCATGCGGGGGCGCCACGAGAGCCCCCCGCATCCGTGATCTGGCCGGTTATTTGGCCTTCCAAGCGGTCCAGCGTTGGAATATCTCGTCCGAATTGTCCAGCCAGAATTCGACTGAATCAGCACGCCCGGTGTCCATGGCATCGGCGATGTTCGCCCCCGCCGGCAGCGCCGCCGCAACTTCGGGCTTGATGTATTTCAACGCCGCCTTGTTCGGCTGACCATAGGTGTAGTCGTTGGTGAAGGCCGCCTCGCGCTTGGGGTCGGTGAAGAACTTCAGATACTCATAGGCCGTATCCACATGCTCCGAACCCTTGAAGATGACCCATTTGTCCACGTAAAGGATGTTGTTCTGCCAGATCATTTTCAGGCCGTGGCCGTCCTTGTTGGCCTTGGAGATCCGGCCGTTGTAGGCGGTGGACATGACCACATCGCCGCTGATCAGCCATTCCGGCGCCTGGGCGCCGGCTTCCCACCACTGGATGGAGCTTTTGATGGAATCCAGCTTGGCGAAGGCGCGGTCAAGTCCGGCCTTGGTGTTCATCACCTTGTAGACATCCTTGACGTCAACCCCATCGGCCATCAGGGCAAATTCCAATGTGCCCTTGGGATCGCTGCGCAAGCCGCGCTTGCCGGGGATCTTTTTCAAATCAAAGAAATCGGCATTCGACGTCGGCTCAACCTTGGTATTCTGCGGGTTATAGCCGACCAATTGCGAAACCACGGCGACGCCCAGGCCGCATTCCGTGACGGCCGGTTCGATAAACATGCTCTTGTCGCCGATGCGGGACCAGTCCAGCTTGACGAACAGACCTTCTTCGCAGCCACGGATCAATTCCGAGGTTTCAACCTGCACCACGTCCCAGGGTCGGTTGCCGGTTTCCTGCATGGCCTTGAACTGGGCCCAGCCCCCAAGATAGGTGTCTTCCAGGATCTTGATGCCCTTGCTGTCACCGAACGGTTTGAAGAAATTCTTCCTCTGTGAATCCTGATAGCCGCCACCCCACGAGGCGATGGTGAAATCACGAGCCACGGCCGCGCCGGCCATTGCCACGACGCCCAGCGATACCGCCGCCGCTGTCAAAAATTTGTTGATTGTCATGGGTCTATTCTCCTCCCTAGGTACGCGGTTTTCAAGGTACCCCGCGCAATATATTGGACAGTAGTTCTTCGATGCTAGCATGGATTGCCTGCATCCACGTAGCATGATTCCGACTCGCTGTTGCAAGTGTGCGGACAAGCGGGCAACATGCCTTCGGCTGATTTGGTTGGGAGTCATCGATTTGGTAAATCGAGATGCTGGCGGTGTTGTTGAGTTCGTCGCCGTGGAAAAGACCTATGACGGCGATACCAACGTCGTCAAGGGCTTGTCGCTAACCATTCAGAGCGGCGAATTTCTCACTTTGCTCGGCCCATCGGGTTCGGGCAAAACCACGACCTTGATGATGCTGGCCGGGTTCGAGGAACCGACTGCCGGCGAAATTCTGCTACATGGAAAATCCCTGCGCAAGGTTCCGCCCTATCACCGCAACATGGGCATCGTGTTTCAGAATTATGCCTTATTTCCTCATAAGACCGTGACGGCGAACGTCGCTTACCCCTTGAAACAGCGGCGCCTGGCAAAGGCGGAGATCGCCGAGCGCACGTTGCGCGCCTTGAAAATGGTCGAACTGGAACATTTGGCCGAAAGACGCCCGGCACAGTTATCGGGCGGTCAGCAGCAGCGCGTTGCCCTGGCCCGGGCCCTAGTGTTCGAACCGGAATTGGTGCTGATGGATGAACCCCTGGGCGCCCTGGACAAGAATCTGAGGGAACAGATGCAGATCGAGATCAAGCATCTGCACGAACAGTTGGGCATGACCGTTGTCTATGTCACCCATGACCAGCGCGAGGCCCTGACCATGTCCGACCGGGTCGCGGTCTTCAATGACGGTGTGGTGCAGCAGATCGATAGTCCACACGCCATCTATGAACGTCCGGGCAATTCTTTCGTCGCGAACTTCATTGGCGAAAACAATAATCTGGATGGCCGGGTCACGAAATTGCTGAACGGCGAGTGCGAGGTCACCTTGAAAACCGGTGAACTGGTCATGGCCCAGGCCATCAACATCGGTGGCCTGGGGGCGGCGACCTCGCTTTCGATCCGCCCTGAACGCCTGCACTTGAATATCGGCGGCAAGGACCTGGCCAACCGCCTCCATGGCGAAGTGACTGAAATCATCTACGGCGGCGATCATTCCATGATCCGTATCGAACGCCCGGGCGGCGGCGAATTAATGGCCAAGGCCGTGGCGACCGAGGCCGAGCGCATCAAGTTGGGAGACAAACTGGAAGTCGGCTGGGAGACCGCCCACTGCCGTGCGCTGGACCTTGCATCCCATACCAAGTGACGGGCAACCGATGTCATTTTACAACCGCGTCGTTCTGCCCTGGTTGATCAACCAGGCCTGCGGCGGCAGTCCCGTGGCCAAACAGCGGGCCAAAATCGTGCCTCGCGCCAAGGGCGAGGTGCTGGAGGTGGGCATCGGCTCCGGCTTGAACCTGCCGTTCTATGATACTGCCCAGGTGACCAAAGTCTGGGGGCTGGAGCCCAGCGTTGAGTTACGCCGCATGGCCGAGAAAACTGCCCATGACGTGGATCTCGCCGTGGAATTTCTCGATCTGCCAGGGGAAGACATCCCCCTGCCCGATCACAGCGTGGATACGGTGGTGATCACCTATACCCTGTGCACCATTGCCGATACGGCCCAGGCCCTGGCGCAGATGCGCCGGGTTCTGAAGCCGGGCGCGGAGCTGCTGTTCTGCGAACACGGCCGGGCGCCCGACGCCGGCGTGCGCCGCTGGCAAGACCGGATCGACCCGTTCTGGGGCAAGTTTACGGGCGGCTGCCATCTGAACCGCCCCATCGACGCGTTGATCGCCGACGCCGGCTTCCGCTTTGAAACCATGCACACGATGTACATCCCCGGCCCCCGCCCCATGAGTTTCAATTATTGGGGCGCGGCGGTAGCCACTTAGGCCGATCGCCGCGTGGTCCGCGGACAGAGCACGAACGCAGACTTTTGCATGTGTCGCTCTGGATTGCCGGGCCAAGCCCGGCAATGACGGCGGGGCACTGTCATGCCCGGACTTGATCCGGGCATCCAGGGTATCAGGAAAAATGGTGACCGTTCGCTCAAAAGTTCATGTCATGCACCGTCCCAAAAAGGCCCGAAGTTTATTTTTCCCCCTGCGCCGCCGACTCGATGGCGTTCCATTGCGAAAGGCCCATCAGCTCGCTTAAATCTTGCAGGGGCATACACGCCGCCTCGCTGGCCGGGCCCAGGCGGCCGTTTTTCAGCAAATCGCCGTAGACCGCCACCCCATCGGAGGGGCAGGCTGTAGCGTCCCTGTTGGAGACACACCGGCGGGCATTCGAGGTAGAGGCGCTAGAGTGCCGCCTGGAGGTGCTGGAGACCCAACTGTGCGACGGTCGCTGAAGATCCGCACCAAGCGTTTAGAGGAACGCACAGCGTCGTCCAGGGCGGAGGTGTTTTGGGTCGATGTTGATGCCGGGGAGACGGCCAACGAAGTGATACAGCGCCGCTACGGCGATCAGGTTCCGTCCGGCATAAAGCCCATCACGGTTTCGTGGATGCAGCAAAATGCTACGCCTACAAAATAACTATTTTTAGCCAGACAAAAATGAGAAAGTTGATCCGAAGGTAGAAAGTTTAGGTAAGACTTTTGCAACAGTTAAGCGCCAGGCCATAATCGTATAGAATGGTGACATTGACAAATAGCGCCGGTTTTATTCGAGCGCTGCAGAGAAATAAAATGTGCGGGGTGTGCTCGCGACCAGTATATGATTGAATTTATTATGTTCTTTGAAATTGTACACAGAATGGTT
>JAYGEA010000016.1:0-15577 GCA_046582635.1 Alphaproteobacteria bacterium | reverse complement strand
ATCGAAAACTCGATTCTGGCCATCAGGCGATGGCGATACACTCAATTTCAATATCAAAGGGCATCGGCCAGGAGCCTACGGCGGCAAAGGTGCGCGCGGGTGGATCATGGGGAAAGTATTCGCCATAGATCTCGTTGACGGCGCCAAAGAAGCCGGAATTGGCGGCGTAAACAGTGCACTTCACCACCTTGTCCAAAGATGACCCCGCAGCTTCCAGGCAGGCTTTGACGTTCTCAAGGACCTGTCTGGTTTGGGCTTTGATATCACCCTCGATCATTTCCCCGGTTGCCCGATCAATGGGCGGCATGCCGGAAACGAAAACGAAGCCACCCGCCTTGACCGCCGGAGACAGAGGAACCTTTGATTTCGCCAGCATCTCCGAGATACCTGGCACGGCAATGCATTGTTTTTCCATTTCGCGGTTTCCTTTTCAGACAGCGATTTATAGCGGCATCGGCGGCGCTATGGAGAGGGTGACGGATAGCAGTCGTTCCAATTTGGTGATCGCCCGCTCATGAGGGCTTTTGTTTCATAGGCCCATCTGGGCTAGAATTGCCGGCAGAACCGGGCCGTCCTCATCACCCATGGCCGCCGTCATGTCGAAATGATCCGCACCGGGAACTTCCATATATTCCGCGCCGATGCCATTCGCCTGGCACAAATCGACGTAAGTACGGGTCTGCTTGATCCATTCGGTGGTTTCGCCGCCGCCCACGGGCACCAGCAACGGCAAGTTCCGGCGGGGCAGATTGCGCAGAGGTGACACGGTATCGAGGATCTCGGCCGTCAGCCCAATGACTTCGTTGACGCTGATGCCCAGCACGGGTTCGGGATCGTAAACCCCTGTCAGCAGGGCTGCGCCCTTGATCAGGTCGGCGGGCAGACCGTCGGCCTGCCAGTCACGGGCCAGCATCATGGCGGCCAAATGGGCGCCGGCGGAATTGCCCGAGATATATATGGCTCCCGCGTCGCCGCCCCATTCGGCAATATGGCCGTGGGTCCAGATCAGGGCACGGACCACCTCAGCCATGATTTCAGGCAGGGTGACGTCAGGACACAGATCATAGTTGATGATCACCACGCAGGCTCCGGCAGCGGTGAAGGGCTCGGCAAAAAAGCTGACGTCCGATTTATCCTGGGCCCGCCAATAGCCGCCGTGAATATAAAACTGCACCGGGGCACCGTCCGCTTCGGCCGGAAATACGTCCAGGACTTCCTTGGCGCCGGGGCCATAGCGCAGATCATATACCCCTTCGATGCGGCACCGCGCCTCGGCCGAGGCGGTGACCCTGGAATCAATCTTGCCCTGATGATCAGGCACCGCCTGGCGGGGATTATACTGCCGTTCGAAATCCTCAATCGAATAGCCGTGCCGATCGATCATCTTCACTCTCCCTCTTTATGCAAAGGCCTGCAGGCCGGTGATGGCGCGGCCCAGGATTAGTGCATGCACGTCATGGGTGCCCTCGTAAGTGTTCACCGTCTCCAGGTTCACCATGTGGCGCATGATATGATATTCGTCCGAAATACCGTTGGCGCCGTGCATGTCCCGGGCCGTCCGCGCGATGTCCAAGGCCTTGCCGCAGCAATTGCGCTTGATGATGGAAATCATCTCGGGCGCTGCCCGGTGCTCATCAATCAGGCGGCCCACGCGCAGGCAGGCTTGCAGGCCCAGGGAAATCTCGGTCTGCATATCCGCCAGTTTTTTCTGCACCAGCTGGGTTGCGGCCAGGGGACGGCGAAACTGTTTGCGGTCCATGGTGTACTGCCGCGCCGCATCCAGGCAAAATTCAGCCGCGCCCATGACGCCCCAGGCAATGCCATAGCGGGCCCGGTTCAGACAGCCGAAGGGGCCGGACAGGCCCTTGGCCTCGGGCAGGTAATTCTCATCCGGCACGAAGACGTCTTCCAGGCCGATGCCGCCGGTGATCGAGGCCTTCAGGCTCAATTTGCCTTCGATTTTGGGGGTGGAGAAACCCTTGAAGTCGCGCTCCACCAAATAGCCGCGAATATCGCCATTGTCGTCCTTGGCCCAGATCACAGCCACATCGGCGATGGGGGAATTGGTGATCCACATCTTGGCGCCATTGAGGATCCAGCCGCCATCCACTTTCTTGGCCTTGGTCACCATGGAGCCGGGGTCCGAGCCATGATCGGGTTCGGTCAGGCCAAAACAGCCCACATGCTCGCCGCTGGCCAGTTTGGGCAGAAACCTTTGCCGCTGCGCCTCGGTGCCGTAGGCATGGATGGGATGCATCATCAGGCTGGATTGTACGGAGGCGGCGGAGCGGTAGCCGCTGTCGACCCGTTCCGTCTCCCGCGCGATCAAGCCATAACAGACATAGGACAATCCGGCGCAACCATAGCCCTCGATGGTGGCGCCCAGCATGCCCATCTCGCCCATCTCGTTCATGATTTCACGGTGGAAATGTTCCTGTCGGGTGGCCTCGATAATCCGCGGCATCAGCTTATCCGCGCAGTAATCGCGGGTGCTGTCGCGGACCATCCTTTCTTCTTCGTTCAGTTGATCCTCCAGCAGGAACGGATCGTCCCAGGCAAAAAATCCGGTCGCGAGGTAATCTGTTTGGCTCTTCGCCCGATCCGTGCTCATGGCGCTTAACTCCTGGATGACATCGTTGAGATTGCTTTCATATGGTCTGCCGGCCGGTTTGCCAAGAGTTACCGTTGCCAGGGGGCGATGCCACCGGCAAATACGCTTCGATACTCTTCAGCACTTTGCGACATTTCGACCCTGGCGCTTAATTGTTCTTGAATTCGCGATGGCTGAGGACAAAAATGGTTTGGTTAACATTTCCGTAATGCGTTCCATCCATACTTTATCGGTGGGTTGCCGGATGGGGTGGCGGCCGAGTATGAATAAAAGGGGACAGGACGTGGACTACGACAAGATATTTGCGGACCGGCTGGCTGAACTTCGCAGCGAGGGGCGTTATCGGGTTTTTGCCGAATTGGAACGCCACGCGGGCGATTTTCCCAAGGCAACCCGCCATCATGCCGGCGGCACCCAGGACGTCACCGTGTGGTGTTCGAACGATTATTTGGGCATGGGCCAGAACAAGAGTGTACTGGCCGCCATGCACGACGCCCTGGACAAGGTTGGCGCCGGTTCGGGCGGCACCCGCAATATCTCCGGTACCAATCATTATCATGTATTGCTGGAACGGGAACTGGCCGACCTGCATGACAAGGAAGCCGCCTTGCTGTTCACCTCCGGCTATATCTCGAACGAGGCGACCTTGTCCACGCTGGTCAAGGCACTGCCCGGACTGATCATTTTCTCTGATGCCTTGAACCATGCCTCCATGATTGACGGCATTCGCCACGGCGGCGGCCCGAAACAGATCTGGCGCCATAATGATACCGATCACTTGGCTGAACTACTGGCTCAGGCCGAACCGAGGGCGCCAAAGATCGTGGCCTTTGAATCGGTCTATTCCATGGACGGCGATATCGCCTCCATAGCCGAAATTTGCGCCGTGGCCAAAAAATACGGCGCCATGACCTATTTGGATGAAGTGCACGCTGTTGGCATGTACGGCCCCCGCGGTGCCGGCGTCGCGGCCCGCGACGGCGTCATGGACCAGCTGGATATTATCGAGGGTACCTTGGCCAAGGCGTTCGGGGTCATGGGCGGCTATATCACCGCCTCCGCCGATCTGGTGGATGTGATCCGCAGCTATGCCTCCTCCTTCATCTTCACCACCTCCATCGCGCCGGTGATCGCGGCGGGCGCCCTGACCTCGATCCGCCATCTCAAGTTATCGGATGCCGTGCGTGTCCGCCACCAGGAGCGGACGGCGACGCTGAAGCGGCTTTTTTCGGAGGCGCAATTGCCCCTGATGCCGTCCGTCAGCCATATCGTGCCGTTGATGGTCGGGGATGCGGCCCTTTGCAAACAGGTCTCGGACGATCTGCTGGATGAATTCGGCATCTATGTCCAACCTATTAATTATCCGACGGTACCGCGGGGCACCGAACGCCTGCGCTTCACCCCGACACCTTTCCACAGCGACGCCATGATGGCTGAACTGGTCACTGCGCTGAAGGTTGTTTGGGCCCGTTTGGATTTGCGCCGGGCAGCGTGAGTCGGGAAATAGGGTAGACATTGCCTTGCCGAAAATTCAGGACACAAACGAAGCTACCTGCTGGAATTTCAGGCCATCGGCAATGCCGTGAAGGTTTCCGCGCTGGATCCGGTAACCCTGGTAGAGGTTTCCATTTTCGGACCCACCACCGCTACCGAGACGGAATTGTCCCGTATTGCCGTGCAGAAGCTGGAATACATGCTGCAAAAGCGGGCGGCGGCGCCGGATAACCGAGGTGGAATAAAGGCCTAGCGGACGGCAGAATGAACCGTACAAGACCGACCTTCTTTGCCTTGAGCATAATGGCCGCGCTGGCGCTGATGACATCCGCCGTCCGGGCGGAAATTATTATTGCCACGGTTGGGCCCATGAAGGGGCCGTTTGCCGGTCTTGGGGAACAAATGAAACAAGGCGCCGAACTGGCGGTGGCGAATTTGAACGCCAATGGTGGCGTGCTGGGTCAAAAGGTCAAGCTGATCGTCGGCGATGACGCCTGTGACCCGGAGGTCGCTGTCAGCGTCGCCAAATCCATGGTCAACCAAGGGGCCAGTTTTGTGGCCGGACATTTCTGCTCGGCTGCCTCGATCGCCGCCTCGGATATCTACAACAACGACAGCATCCTGATGATCTCGCCTGCCTCCACCTATCCCCTATTGACGGATCGGGGCCTGAAAAACGTCTATCGCGTCAGCGGCCGGGATGATCGGCAGGGTATCATCGCGGGCAATATGCTGGCCGATCAATTCGGCGGCAAGAAGATTGCCATCGTGCACGACAGGCAAGCTTACTCACAAAGCCTGGCTGCCGCAGCCAAGAGCCAGTTGAATTCGCGGGGCATCAATGAAGCTCTCTTTCAGGCCATAACGCCAGAAGCCAAGGACTATGCCGGCCTGGTGACCACCTTGAAGCGCAACGAAATCGATGTCTTGTACTACGGTGGTTATCACAGGGAGGCGGGCACGATCATGCGGGGCATCCATGCTCAGGGGATGTCCTTGGTTATGGTGTCAGGCGACGATCTGGCCACTGGAAAATATTGGATCATCGCCGGCGTGGCGGGGGAGGGGACGTTGATCACCTTTCCCCACGACCCGGTCAAATCCAAACATGGCCGGCCCGTCGCCGACGCCCTGCGGAAGCTTGGCCATAAACCGGCCTTGTTTTCCATGCGGACCTATGGCGCGATCCAGGTCTGGGCCCAGGCGGCGGCCAAGGCCGGCAGCTTGGAACTAAAGAAAATGACCAAATCCCTGAGCGCCAACATATTCCATACGGTCCTGGGCAAGGTCACCTTCAACAGCCGCGGCGACATGAAGCAGGACGGTTTTGTTTAGTACCAATAGCGCAATGGGAAGTACTTGCCCAAGGTCTTCAAGAAAAAACCGGCGGAATAACAGCGCGGTCATGACGTTGCGCTATGCCGGCGCGCCCGCCTTGCGCAAGCCGTCGATTAAGCTTCGCAAATAATTCTCGTGCGGATTGCCGATGAAACGGCTGCGGACGAAACCAATGGAAAACGCCGGTTCAAGCTGCAAGGCTTTTTCAACCGCTGCCCGTGCCTTGGTCTTTTCCCCAACTTCCGCCAAGGTTGCCGCCAGATGCACATAGGAAAACGGCCCGGCACCAGGGAACTGACAGGATTGCCGGCCATGGACGACGACCTCGTCATACCGCCCCAAACCCCGCCGCGCCGCGCCCTCGCCCATGTTTCGCACCGGCTACAGGAACGAAGCGGCGGACAAGCTGATCATCGAAGCACGGGCGATCCGCGAGAAGGCCAAACGGTTGGAGCTGTATGGGGAGGTCGAAAGCCCGATCATCGACGATCGCGCCTTGATGTGCACCCATGGCATTCCCATGACGTCGGCCGCAACGAAGAAATCAAAGGGCTATGAGCCTTGCCTTTGCCGGGCCGTTCTCCGTCGCCGGCGGCGGTATCCAGACCGCCTACATAAAAGGATCGTCTGTAGGTGTAAGTGTTATTCGGTACCGCTTCGGGTGCGCCCGAGGCCGATTTCCTTGGCGAAATTGGAGCGTAGTTGAGAGTAACTGGGAGCCACCATGGGATAGTCCGCGGCTAGGCCCCACTTGCGGCGGTATTCATCTGGCGTCAGATTGTAGCGGGTGCGCAAATAGCGCTTCAGCATCTTCAGCTTTTTGCCGTCTTCCAGACAGACGATGTAGTCGTGTTGTATGGAACGGCGGATGGGCACGGCCGGTTTCTGAGTGATTTCCACACTGCTTTGGGCCTGGCTGTTGCCCACGCTGGAAAATGCGCCGTGCACTGTCTGGATCAGCGCGGGCAACTCTGTATTTGGCATGGTGTTGTAGCTGACGTAGGCTGATACCACATCGGCGGCAATGCGCCGCAATTCATCCCGCAACAAACCTGCATTTGATTGCTGGTCCATTGTCCTGATCCATCAGTTGTTGTTGTCAATTCTTCAAATAACTTAGTTGCCAAACGTCAATATACTATGAATGTACCCAGTTTTATTAGCTCTTCGAATTTATTATTTTCTCTCATCAATGATCGGAAATTTTCTCGATAGAGGTCTAATCGGCCTGTGATGCGTTGGCACTGACATCTACATATGGTATGCAAGCCTAGGCAAAAGCCGATGGGAACGGCCGATTGGATTTGGACCTCTATTAAACCACACGATAACGGCGTTGCCCGCCCTTCCGCGCTGATAATAAGCTTTCGAAAAGGATCTATATATGTCGTTGGACGCCGCCGCCGGGGACCCGATTGTCGGGGCTGGGTTTTTTACTCAGGATGGCGTGGACCGTGATCCGGAACTGTTCGCATCACTGGCCGATGAATTGAAACGCCAGCGCGGCCAAATTGAACTGATTGCCTCGGAAAACATTGTTTCGAGGGCTGTTTTACAGGCCCAAGGCTCGGTCCTGACAAATAAATATGCCGAGGGTTATCCCGGCCGCCGCTACTACGGTGGCTGCGAGTTTGTGGATGTGGCGGAACAGTTGGCCATTGACCGGGCCAAGCGGCTGTTCGATTGCGCCTTTGCCAATGTACAGCCGCATTCCGGCGCCCAGGCCAACCAGGCGGTCTTCATGGCCATGCTGCAGCCCGGTGATACGGTAATGGGGATGTCCCTGGCGGCGGGCGGGCACCTGACCCATGGCGCGCCGCCCAATCAATCGGGCAAATGGTTCAACGCCATACAGTACGGCGTGCGCCTGCAGGATGCCCGTGTTGATTTCGATGAAGTGGCGCGTCTGGCCAAGGAACATAAGCCGAAATTGATCGTGGCGGGTGGGTCGGCCTACCCCCGTCAGCTTGACTTTGCCGCGTTCCGGCAAATCGCCGACGACGTGGGCGCCAAGTTGATGGTTGACATGGCGCATTTTGCGGGGCTGGTGGCGGGCGGCAGCCATCCCTCGCCCCTGTCCCATGCCCACGTGGTCACCACCACGACCCATAAAACCCTGCGTGGGGCCCGTGGCGGCATGGTCCTTAGCAACGATGAAGCACTTGGTAAAAAAATCAATTCGGCTGTTTTCCCCGGCCTTCAAGGCGGCCCGCTGATGCATGTGATCGCCGCCAAGGCCGTCGCCCTGGGCGAGGCATTGCGGCCGGAGTTCAAGGTCTACGCCCATGCGGTGGTGGAAAACGCCCAGGCCCTGGCGGCCGTGCTGCAGGAACGCGGCGTGGATATTGTGTCCGGTGGCACGGATACCCATTTGATGCTGGTAGATCTGCGCCCTAAAAACCTGACGGGCAACATCACCGAGAGCGCCCTGGAACGCGCCGACATCACGTGCAACAAGAACGGCATACCGTTTGACCCGGAAAAACCCACCGTCACCTCCGGCGTGCGTCTGGGCACCCCGGCGGCGACCACGCGGGGCTTTGGCGTCGCGGAGTTTCAGGCGGTGGGCCATCTGATCGCCGATGTTTTGGACGGCCTGGCCGCCAACGGCCCGGACGGCAATGCCAAAGTTGAAGCCGACGTGCGCTCCAAGGTCGAGGATCTATGTACGGCGTTTCCCATTTATTGACGCGCAATTCCTATCCATGAGGATTAATACCGCCCATGCGTTGCCCCTTTTGCCACCACAACGACACCCAGGTTAAGGATTCCCGCCCGACCGAGGACAACGCGGCGATACGCCGGCGGCGCATATGCGCCGATTGCGGCTCCCGCTTCACCACGTTTGAACGGGTGCAATTGCGCGATTTGCTGATACTGAAGAAAAACGGCCAACGGGTGCCGTTCGAGCGGGACAAGCTGATCCGCTCTATCCAGCTGGCCTGCCGCAAGCGCCCGGTTGATGAAGAGCGGGTGGAACGGGTGGTCAACGGCATCCAGCGCCGCCTGGAAAGTTCCGGCGAAAGCGAAATCCGCTCCGATGCGGTGGGCGAGCTGGTCATGGAAGCGCTGTCCAATCTGGACCCGGTGGCCTATGTGCGCTTTGCCTCCGTCTATAAGAACTTCCGCGAGGCCAGGGATTTCGAGGATTTCGTCGGCCAGATCTCCGGCGAGGAGGAAATTGAAAACGATTGACCCCGCCCCACCTCGTCGCTCCGATGACGATTACCTGAGGCTTGCCCTGGCCCTGGCGGGCCGAGGTTTGGGGAATGTCTGGCCCAACCCGTCCGTGGGATGTGTCCTGGTCCGGGATGGTCTGATTGTTGGCCGCGGCTGGACCCAGCCCGGCGGCCGGCCCCATGGCGAGGCCCAGGCGTTGGCCCAGGCCGGTACGGCGGCCAAGGGCGCCACGGCATTCGTCACACTGGAGCCTTGTGCCCATCATGGCCAAACCCCGCCCTGCGCCCAGGCCTTGATCGATGCCGGCGTGACCAGGGTGGTGATCGCCGCCCCCGACCCCGATCCCCGCGTCGATGGCCGCGGCGCCGACATGCTGTCCAAGGCCGGCGTGACGGTGGCATGGTCGGAGCAGACGGTGCGGCGGCAGGCGGTCGAACTGAACGCGGGCTTCCTCTCGCGCATGACCAAGCGGCGGCCTCTGGTCACCTTGAAGCTGGCCACCACCTTGGATGGCCGCATCGCCACGGCCCAGGGCGAGAGCCAGTGGATCACCGGAGCGAAGGCCCGTGCCAGGGGACATTTGCTGCGAGCCCAACACGATGGCATTCTTGTGGGCATCGGGACGGCCCTGGCCGATAACCCGGAACTGACTTGCCGTCTGCCGGGTTTGCTGGATCGTTCTCCCGTGCGCATTGTACTGGACAGTCGTTTGCGCCTGGCCGCCAACAGCCGTCTGGCCCTGGCGGCGGTGAGGCATCCATTGTGGCTGATAACCGGCCCGGAGAATTACGACGAGGAACTGGAAAACCTGGGCGCCGTGATCCTGCCCGCAAGATTGGGCGGTGATGGGCGGGTCGCGCTGTCCTCGGCCCTGGAGGCCCTGGCGGACCGGGGCCTGACCCGGCTGTTGGTGGAAGGCGGCAGCGCCGTGGCGACGGCCTTTTTGGCGGCCGGCCTGGTGGATCGCCTGGCCTGGTTTCGCGCCGGCGGCGTCATGGGCGGCGATGGATTGCCGGTGTTCGGCCCCTTGGGCCTGGCCGCCTTGGCGGAGATGTCCCGCTTCGCGCGGCAAGGAATTGAGGTTCTGGGCGATGATGTACTGGAAAGCTACCTCCATCGGGGCTAAATAGGGGTATGTTTACAGGCATCATCACCGATATCGGCCGTATCGAAAGCGTCGAACCCGCCGGTGACACCAAATTTGTCATCGCCACCGCCTATGATACGGCGGCCATTGCCATTGGCGCCTCGATCTGTTGTTCGGGCGTTTGTCTGACCGTGGTGGACAAAGCATCCGGCGCCGCAGGGGGCGCGGTGGGGGCCGCGGCGGGATGGTTTGCCGTTACCGCCTCGGCCGAGACCCTGGCGTGCAGCAATCTTGCCGATTGGGCGTCGGGTGGGTTGGTCAATCTGGAACGGGCCTTGAAAGTAGGGGATGAATTGGGCGGGCACATCGTGTCGGGCCATGTGGATGGTGTTGTCGATATTCACGGCATCGAAAAAGATGGGGACAGTCTGCGGTTTCGGTTTACCCATGGGGAGGATTTGGCGCCCTATATAGCGCCAAAGGGTTCGGTCTGTTTGAACGGCGTGTCCTTAACCGTGAATGAAGTGGACGACAGCGGTTTCGGCATCAATATAATTCCCCACACCCAGGAAATGACCACGTTTGGCGCCGCCAAGGTGGGCAACCGGGTCAATCTGGAAATCGACGTGCTGGCCCGCTACGTGGCGCGGCTGGCGCAAAAGGAGACATTGTGAACGACGTTATCGTTGAAGATAAAACTTACCTCTCCAGTATCGAGGAGATCATCGAAGATGCCCGCAATGGCCGGATGTTCATTCTGGTCGATGACGAGAACCGCGAGAACGAGGGCGACCTGGTCATCCCCGCCTCCATGGCGACGCCGGAAACCATTAATTTCATGGCCCGTTACGGACGCGGCCTGATTTGCCTGTCCCTGGACGGCGACCGGGTGGAAAAACTCGGCCTGCCCCTGATGGCGCAGCGCAACGAATCCCGCCACGGCACCGCCTTCACGGTTTCGATCGAGGCGCGCAAGGGTATCTCCACCGGCATCTCGGCCGCCGACCGGGCCCGCACCGTGGCCGTCGCCATTGATCCCGAAAGTGAAGCCAGCGATATCGTCACCCCGGGTCATATCTTTCCCCTGCTGGCCCGCGACGGCGGCGTCCTCGTCAGGGCCGGTCATACGGAGGCCGCCGTGGACGTTGCCCGCATGTCGGGCCTGCCACCCGCCGGCGTGATCTGCGAAATCATGAACGATGACGGCACCATGGCGCGGATGCCCGATCTGATCAAATTCGCTCAGTTTCATGGCCTGAAAATCGGCACCATCGCCGATCTGATCGAATACCGCCGGCGCACGGAAACCTATGTCGAACGCCGGGCCGAGGCGGATTTGGACAGCCGCCACGGCGGCAAGTTCCGCGCCGTGGTCTATGTCAACAAAATCCATTATTCCGAACACATCGCCCTTGTGAAGGGTGATGTCAGCCTGCCGGGATCAGTGCCCGTGCGCATGCATGCCTTGGACGTCTTGAGCGATGCCCTGGGCGACAAGGCGGGCAAGGCGGGACTGTTGCAGTCGGCCATGGAATTGATTGCCGAGGAGGATCGCGGCGTCGTGGTGCTGATCCGCGAGGCCCTGCCCACCGCCGTTTCCGACAAGATCCGCCGCAAGGCCGGCGAGCATGTGCCCCACAGTATGGAGTTGCGGGATTATGGAATTGGGGCGCAGATCCTGTTTGATTTGGGCGTCCGGAAGATGGAGTTGCTGACCAACTCCGACTACGACATTGTCGGCATCGAAGGCTATGGCCTGACAATCACCGGCACCCGCGGCATCCCCATCAAGGATAAGTAACCTCACATGATCGGTGTACCTCATGTTCTGATCGTTGAAGCCCGCTTCTATGAAGACATCGCCGATGAGCTGGCCAAGGGTGCCATTGCCGCCCTGGAGACCGCCGGTGCGACCCATGACCGCCTGGAAGTGCCGGGTGCTTTCGAGCTGCCGGCCGCCATTCGCATGAATATCAAGGCCATGGAGCTGGTCGGCGGACGCAAGCGGTATGACGGCTATGTCGCCCTGGGCTGCGTCATCCGGGGCGAGACCTCGCACTACGACTATGTCTGTGGTGAATGCGCCAGGGGCCTGATGGATCTGACTTTGCAGTATTCCCTGGCCATCGGCTTTGGTGTCCTGACCGTGGAAAACCGGGATCAGGCCTGGGCCCGGGCGGCCACGGATCAATTGGACAAGGGCGGCACGGTCGCCAATGCGGCCCTGCGCATGATCGAAGTAAAGCGCGAATTCGGATATTTCCCGCGATGAGCCGAGACCACAGCACCAGGTCAAGCCACGGCGCCAGACGTCGGGCCTCCCGTCTGGCGGCGGTTCAGGCGCTCTATCAACTGACCCTGAGCGGCCAAGGCGCCGATGGCGAGGCGGTCGAGGATGCCATCATCGAATTTCTGACCCACAGGCCCGGCGCCGAACTGCCCGAAGACGCCTACGCGGAAGTCGACAACGATATGTTTTCCGATCTGGTGCGCGGGGTTTGCCGCCACCATGACGGATTGGTGAAAATTCTGGATGCCGCCTTGCCTACGCGCTGGCGCTATGCCCGCCTGGACAAGGTGCTGGCGGAGGTGTTGAGCTGCGCCGCCTATGAAATGAAGCATCGGCCGGACGTCCCCGTGGCGGTGGTTATCAACGAATACGTGGAAATCACCAAAGCTTTCTACGACGGCGACGAGGTCGGTTTCATCAACGGCGTGCTGCAGGAGGTGGCGGGGAAACTGCGCGGCAATGAAGTCCTGGAACACAGGAATGAGCGGGCGAAAACGAGATAATCGGGGCAGGGGCCCCGGCGAATTCGAACTGATCGAAAGATACTTCGCGCCCCTGTCCGGGCCCGGCGCCTTTAACTTGGGCGATGATGGCGCCGTGTTGACGCCGCCACCAGGTGAACAATTGGTCTTCACGGCGGATGCCATGATTTCCGGCGTGCATTTCCTCGCCGCCGACCCGGGCGACCAGGTTGCCGAGAAATTGGTCGGGGTCAATTTGTCGGACCTGGCGGCCATGGGGGCGAAGGGCCTTGGCTATCTCATCACCACCGCCTGGCCCCGGGATATATCACAAGACTGGATCGCCGCCTTTGCCGAGGGGCTGGGCCGGGCCCAGGCCAGCCACGACATCTATTTGCTGGGCGGCGATACAGTGGCAACGGACGGGCCGTTGAGCCTGTCCTTGACCGCCATTGGCACCGTCCCGCAAGGGTCGGCGTTGCGCCGCAACGGTGCCGGAATGGGCGATGGCATTTATGTCTCGGGCCAGATTGGCGATGCCGGGGTTGGCTTGCGTATTCTGCGGGACGGCTTGGCGGGCGGCGGCGACATTGATCGCCACGAAGCCATCGATCGCTACCGCCGGCCGCAACCGCGTTTGTTGTTAGGCCAGGCGCTGCGCGGGTTGGCCAGTGCCTGCATTGATATTTCCGACGGCCTGATCGCCGATCTGGGTCACCTTTCCGAACAGTCCAGGGCTTGCATGCGGATCGAACTGGCCAAGGTCCCCCTCTCGCCCTTGGCCGGGTTGATTGGCGGCGCCATGGCGGCGGTCACGGCGGGTGATGATTACGAATTGCTGTTTACCGCTCCGGCGGAGAGGGAGGCGGGTATCTTGGCGACGGCAGGGGAGGCCGGCGTTGCAATCACCCTTATCGGCCGGGTTGACGGCGGACAGGGGATTGAGGTGCTGGATGACCAGGGCCGACCGATAGCTTTAAGCCACCATGGTTACCGACATTTTTGAGTAAACGTTTTCCTAACCAATTGCTGTCATGGTCCGGGCTGAAACCACACCCGTGTCGGGATTTCCGGCCGGTCGGTTAGGGATATGCGGAGCCTATCATGAAAATCATCATTATCGTGGTCGGTCTGATCGTGCTGCTTGGTGCGGTGGGGGGCGGTCTGTTTTTCATGGGCATGCTGGACGAGCCCTTAGGTCTGAACCAGCAGGCCGAGGCCGAGGGCGGCGACGGGGCGGCCAGTGGCGAGGGCAGCGACGCCGAACAGGTGGCCGAGGCGCTGTTCGTACAGTTTGAACCGAATTCCGCGCCGGTGATCGCCAACGGACGGGTGGAGTACCAGGTCCTTCTGACCCTCAGCCTGCAGGTTTCCGATATTGGCGCCAAGAATGACGTGAACGCTGTTTTGCCCCGCCTGCGCGACGCCATGCATACGGAACTATTCACCACGCCGATCCTGCGGGACGAAACCACGGGCGCCATTGACCTGGCTGATTTGAAGAAACGCGTGCTCTCCCTGACGCGCAACATGATCGATAATGATGGCATCGAGGATGTGCTGATCCTGAAAATTTTCCGCATGGGCGGCTAATAGTCGTTTTTCCAGGCTTGTCCCGAGGCCGGCGAGTCTTTAAGTTGCGCCGGTGTCTTCCCACCCCCAATACCGCAACGTGACGCTGCTGGCGATTTGCCAGGCGATCTTTATCTGCGGCCAGACGACATTATTTTTCGTCGGCAGTCTGATCGGCTATGAGCTGGCCCATGACAAGGCCCTGGCCACCCTGCCGGTCAGCGCGGTGATCCTGGGCACGGCGTTGATGACCATCCCGGCCTCTCTGGTCATGCGCCGGGTCGGCCGGCGGGCCGGCTTCATGGGCGCCGCCCTGATTGGCCTGATCGGCTTGCTGGCCAGCGCCCTGGCTCTATACAGTTCATTGTTCTGGCTGCTGTGCATGGGCGCCCTGGTGGTGGGGTTCTACAATGCCTTTTGCCAGTATTATCGCTTTGCCGCCGCCGACGTGGTCACGCCCGCCTTTCGTCCCAAGGCGATTTCCCTGGTCATGGCGGGCGGTATCGTGGCCGGCGTGGTTGGTCCAGCCCTGGCCACGGAAAGTCAGCATTTGATCCCCGCGTATCCGTTTCTGGCCAGCTATCTCGTCCTTGCCGTAATGTCGGTCAGCGTTTTCATGCTGGTCTTTTTCGTGCGCATTCCCCGCCTTTCGGACGCGGAGTTAAAAGATACCGGGCGCCCTTTGAGGCAAATCATGATGCAGCCAATATTTATCACCGCCGTGGCCTCCTCCATGATCGGCTACGGCATCATGGTGCTGTTGATGACCGCAACGCCCCTGGCCATGCTGGCCTGTAATCTCACGGTTGCGGATGCCGGATTTGTCATTCAATGGCATGTGGTTGGTATGTTCGCGCCGTCATTCTTCACCGGCCATCTGATCAACCGGTTTGGCCTGATCACGATCATGTTGGCCGGCGCCGTTCTGTTGTTGGGGGCCGTTGCCTCCGCCCTGATGGGCCTCGAGGTTTGGCACTTCATGGTCGCCTTGTTCCTGGTCGGGCTTGGCTGGAACTTCCTATTTATCGGTGGCTCCACACTACTGACGGAAGTCCACACAAATGCCGAGCGGGGCAAGGTGCAGGCGGCTCACGATTTCCTGGTCTTCGCGACCACGGCCGCCGGCTCCTTCCTGTCGGGGCAGCTGCTGTATCGACTAGGCTGGGAGCAGGTCAATCTAATGGCGTTGCCCTTTATCGTTGCCGCGACCTTGCTGGTGATATGGTATGCCTTCATCCGCCGGGCCGAAGAACAGGCGATCTCGACCGGTTAATTCTATGTTTTGAACGAACGCAGGGTGCGGGCGGCATTCAATGAAGCGTCGAAACAGGTATTCGTGGCCATATTACTGTTCCTGGACGCAGCGGTTTGGGCCTCCGCCGTGGCCCCAAACAATAATATTGGGGGCTGACCCAGATAACTACGATTGTTCCTGCTTAACCCACTGTTTTATCTGCCGTAATTGATCTTGTGGTTTTGGATTGTTGAAACGCCACTCACATTCCTTCAAGAATAGCCCAAAGTGCTCTTTGGGGACACCATTG
>JAYGEA010000316.1:0-4543 GCA_046582635.1 Alphaproteobacteria bacterium | reverse complement strand
AGGTTCGAGCATCATATAAGGGAAACCTTATTTCTTTTGTTGACCCACAGCGGACTCTATCATCTATCGCTCACTCGACTATGGAGAACTATAGAAGGCTATTTGCGAAGGCACTTTGGTACTCATTCAGTGCTGCGCGGGAGCCAGCGGGATCCTGACTCCGCCTAGCTTCATCTAGGTTCATCCGCGCCTGTCGCTTCCATCCACGTGGTCAAGGACCTATTTCGGGATTGAGGCATCGCTAGGATCCCGCGCTGAAGTTAGAAAATATGGGTCAGACCGACGGTAGTATCATATCGTCACCGGTTTCCACCTGCCACATGCGGATGCGCGCGGCCATGTCGCGCACGCGATCTCGGTGAACTGGCTCGTCGAACAAATTGCGCTGTTCGTGTGGGTCTTTTCCCAGATCATACAACTCGCACTGATCACCGGGCGATAGGTTCAGCTTGAATCGATCCGATGAAATCACACTACGCCACGGCACGGCGACCATGCGGTTTATAGCCGGGCTGCCGAGATTGCGGTCGCCGATACCGTTCCATTCGACGAAAACGTCGTTCCCGCTTAGGTCTGAGTTGCCGCGCAAGACGTCGGCGCGGCTGGTGCCGTGGATGTTTTCAGATGTGGTTGCGCCAGCGAATTCGAGCAATGTCGGCATCATATCCACATGGCTGATCGAGCCGGCGACGCGCGTCGCGTTTTCGTTGTTCAGCCAGGGGACGTGGATCATGAGCGGCACGCGCGTCGCCTCCTCGTACAGGGTACGGTTCTCGCACATGCCGTGGTCACCCGCCATTTCGCCATGGTCGCTGGAGAACACGATAATCGTGCGATCGGCCTGGCCGGAAGCTTCCAGCGCCGCCAAAATCCGCCCAAGTTGCCGATCAACCAGCGTCACATTCGCGAAGTATTGGGCGCAGAGCTTGCGCCAGCCGGCCTCCGTCGTTGTATCGTGGGCATCGCCGCCCGCAAGGCCGAGCGGATTGTTGCCGCCGCCGAGGTAAAAATCGGCGCGGAGACGGTTCACGAGCGAACCGGTGTCGGGCCGCTGCATAAAGGCAGGGCCGACTTCGATGGCATCGTGTGGATATAGGTCATTGAACGGGCCGGTATAGGGTGGGTGCGGCTCGAAGAAGTTGACGTGAAGCAGCCAGGGGTCTTCGGCGTGCGGTCCGTTCGGGTAGGCGCGGATGAATTCAGATGCGACATGCCCTAGAAATCCGGCTTGTGTTTGCGCCTCGGTCAAACCGGCACCGCCCGCCCAGGCCTCATAGCTTGTTGTCCAGGGCGGCGGCTCCACGCCATGCTCTCTGAGCCAGTCATTATAGGCCGGTTCGACGTTTCGGTATTCTTTCTTGGTATAGTTCGGGCGGTGAAAGTCCTCGATCGCCACCCAGGTATCGTAGCCACGCTGCGCGATGACATCATCGCCTAGGTGCCATTTACCCATATGGGCATTGTGGTAACGCTCTGGCATCAGCTCGCCCAGCGACGCCGTGTTCGCCGGCAAGGGGATCTTGTTACGCACAACGCCGGTCGCGTGCGGGTAGAGGCCGGTCATCAAGGAACCGCGCGAGGGCGTGCAGACTGGCTGCGTGCAATAACAATTCTCGAAAACGAAACTTCGTGCCGCCAGCGCGTCCATATGACGCGCGTCGATCCATTTATTGCCATAGGCCGTCATGGAGTCGTGTCGCTGCTGGTCGGTTAGGATGAAAAGAATATTAGGTCGGGTGATGGTCATGTCCGGTCGCGCTTCCCATATCGTTAAAAAAATGTTTGAATACCGGGGCCGGAACAATCAACGTCATCGGACCCGATCTAACACCGCCGTGCCCTCAGCTTCGAGCGTATTGTGAGCGATTGCTAAGGGCCGGGTTTGTTAAGCCCGGACATCATGGCCAAGATACCTATCTCGGCTATTGAAAAACATAGATCGGACTGCTCCAAGCCTGAAACCCGTCTTCCGTGGTGACGCAGATCCACAACGGATTGTCGCGGCCCGCCGCGATTGGGATCTCGACCGCGGCGGTAATTTCCCGGCAGGTATTTTCTTCGGGCAATCGAAACGCCGTGATCCGCCGTTCCAGGCCGCCGGCTTCCATCACGACATCATCAAATCCGACCTCGTCCAGCGGCAAGTTCATGCCGACAAGATTAGTCGTGACCGACAATTCTCCGCCCTGGCCTTCGTCCAGCCAAGCATCGAAGCCGCCGAAATTCCCAGTCGTAATAGCGTCAAAAACAATGCTATCCGCTCCCTGCTGTTCGAACAGCCGATCATGGTTCCAGGCGTTGATTTTCTCGAAACGCCGGATGCTGGCGCCGCCGAAAGACACCTTGCCTTTCCAGTTTGTGTCGCGGCCGCGGCCGCGATATTCGGCGCCGCTCCACAACACCCGAACGCGACTGCCTAAATCCTGCTTGGCATAACCGCGCTGGGTCTCGATGACCTCCGTGCCGTTGCGGACCTCGACCCGTTCAATGGGCGCCTGGGTGACCACGCGGACGGAAAGGCTCACGGTGTTTTCACTGGTCTGCACGATGTCACCCATCATCACTTCCAGAGACGGCTGGCTGGCGGTATCAGGAAACAGGTTGGGGTCGCGGTCGAACAAGATCGCGGGTTCCGCAAAGCGCGCCTTGACGTCGAGATGCATGCGGGTGCCGGTGGTGCCGTAATGATGCCGCCGGCGCAGGCAGTCAAAGAAACTGTCGCGGGTCAATTCCCCGGTCAGGAAACATGTCAGGCCACCATAGGCGCCAAAAGTCGAGACGCCCGGATAACTGGCGCCCGGTCGGCCTTTATGGCCATCACTATTGCACACGACGCCGTTGCGGTAGCCGAGGGGAAAGCCGTCCGTTAGCAGCCATTCGAAAGTGCCCCAAGCGGAATGGATCTCCATCGCCGTTTCCTTCGTGCCGTCATGAGCGAAGGCGATATCGGCGTATCGGCCTCCGACATGGGCGTAAACTACGCAATCCTCGTCGCTTAGGCGTTCGAACAGCGCCTTGGCGTCATTGGCGTCCATGTCAAGATCAGAACGGTCGGTCAACAGGGCATGGGAGGAGCGGTAGATCGGCCGCCCCTCAGTGCGGTAATAGACATTGCGGTCGCCTCCCACGGCGGTATTCCCGGACCATTCATAGCCAGGGAGCGTTAAAAACCGGCCGTCCTCGTGATACGCCGCCGTCAATTCGTTCAAGAATGCCCAAAAGGCGTTGTTGACCTGAAAGTCATTGGCCTGATGGCCGATCGCGTCGAGAAAGGCCATGTTCCGTCCAAAGTCGAAATAGTCGCGCGAGGTGCCGATACCGATAGACTCGCCGCTTTGACCATGCATGTCACCCCAATAGCCGCTGTGCAGCCCGTCTTCTATCACCAGCGGGTGGGATTGCGCGACCTCCGTGCCGCCCTCGTCCCGCACCGTGATGCGCAAGGTACCGGGCTGATCGACACTCAAACCTTCGAACAACATGGAACGGTTACCCATTGGATAATCGACCTCATCGGGCAAACCATTGACCGGCAGGCTGGCCTCCAAGGTGAATTTCGCTTGCGCCTTGTCGGTCGGATTGCCCCACTTGTCTTCCGCCTTGAGGCCGAATTGGAAGTGTTCACCGGGCCGGCGCAGGCTGGGCAGGACCGCGCGCCAAAGCTCCGGCTCGCCGGGCACGATGTTGATGTTGGGCGTGTTGGGGATCGCCGTGTAGTGGCCGACAGCGCAGACATCGGCGGCGACCTTGAATTCATAGTTCGCTTCGGCCATCGATTGCAGGCGCAAGCCGGGGGAGCCTTTCGAGGTGTCGCCGAAGACGATTTCTATGCTGTCGCCTTCACGCAGGAAGCCACCCGACACGCGAATGGTCAGGGTCTTCCAACGGGGCCGGGGGGAGGTGCCGTAGCGGCTGTATTCAAGCAGCAACGGCACGCCGCTGGAGGTCGTGGCGGTGGTGTAGTTATAGCCGGTCGGATCGTTGGTTTGCAGGCCGCCGCCATCGCCCATGGCCCGCAACATCACCCGGATGGCTCCGGTGTCGTCCAAACCGAAACGGCCAACGGTGTAGGTCATGCGGAAGGTTTGCAGACTGCGGATTGGAAACTTGCCCTTGGGCGAAATATCCACGTGGCCGTACAGGACCGGATCTTCGCCCGGTTGCGCGGTCGTCCAAACCTCACCCACCAGATCGGAATCGACAAGTTTAGCCCTATCGCGATCAGTCATGGATTGAAGTCCTTTGCTTTGCGAGCCGAAAAAAATATCATACGAATCCGTCGGGCGGAGTTGAGTTCCCGGCAATCCGAGCCAGAGCCCCCGACAACGTCAGACTATGCTATCCTGATTGGTTCGTCGAACGTCTCCCGCTCAACTCCGGGGCGGGTGCGGATCAAATCTTCGATCTCCTCGCGAATAATCAGTGCCTGCTCCGGGAAACTACGAAACAACTTTAACGTTATTCTCAAACTAATGTTTGGGCTGTCCTGTGTTCTTCGTCTAGGATTATGAACAAACTGGCGCCGGGCCGGTGACATGGAAAC
>JAYGEA010000311.1:0-6397 GCA_046582635.1 Alphaproteobacteria bacterium | reverse complement strand
GGCCAAAGCCACCAAATGATCCCAACTCCTGAAACGTTTGCACCACCGGTCAGAACCATGTTCGCGGACATGTCTGGCCACCACATCGCGCGGCAGCAGTTTCAAAATCTCGCCTAAAATGCTATTGCTAAACACAGAGCTGTCCTTTGCTAAATTCAAGTCTCGATAACCTGAGTCTAGCGGAAAACAAGGGCAGCTCTACCACTTTCACAACAACGCCAAAATTTCCCGGACAGTAGTGCGTTTTCACGGGAATGACTGGAAATTGATATGTAAGGCCGCAAGTATTTACGAACACTCAGATAGTTTCGAGTTGACCTATCAAGTCACGAAGGCATTGATAGACAGCTCCTCGCGAATTTCCCGGCTGGCTGCTTCCTTGTAATCCTCTAGCGGGATGCCAGCGCCATCGGCGATCTTCACCACCGCGCTGAACGAGGCGATGGTGGCGCAGGCATCGACGAAGGCGGCATCGCCCAGTTGATCCCGGACGGCTGTGCGCGCCGATGCCAAACCGGCGCCAGCATAGACCGCTTCGACCAGATCCATCAGGATCCTGCCGTTGGGGATACTGTCCACCATGCCGTCGTCGGACATGACCGCGTTTAGGTCGTAGTCCTGTTCGTTATGTTCGCCGCTCGCACGGAGCAGAACTGAGTGGGAGGTGGTTCAGTAGAAGCACCCGGCCAGGGCCGAGGTTCGTCCCGCGATCAATTCGATCTGGGCATGGGAGATGGCCCGGTATTCAGTGTCGAAATCCCGAATTTCATGATCCTTCAGATACAATTCCACATCCAGGTCAAAGAAATTGATCACCTCCTGAGGTACCAGGCTTATGCCGCGATGGATGTTCTTGTCGCCATGCAGGGGATAGGGGTCGGGGTCGCCTGCCTCGACATCTTCCGGCGCCAGGGTCTCGACCCAGGCCAGATTTCGTTTCGCGCCTTGGGGTTTATGGCGCACGGGTTCCCCCGGCATGGCGGCGGGTAATTGGGTCAAGGGCAGACCCAGGGCGTCGTGCAGAATGTCCAGGCCGGTCAGGACCGAAATAACGCCGATAATCTCCACATATTTGGTTTCTTCCAGATCCAGGGAGCGTAGCCATTTTTCGGTGATCCGTCCCGCATCGGTGACCAGACGGTGGATCGCCTCGACCGCCGCAGGCGCAAGCTGGCCAAGGGCATCGTGTTCGCCATGAACCGGGTAGGGAGACAATGCCTCCTTGCGGCGCTGGCACAATCTACAATCCTTGGCATGGCGCGCCTCCGCCGCGATGGCCAAACGCTCGGCCCCCGTCCACCAGGTACCGGGGCCGGCCAGGCGGTCCCAGGCCACTTCCATTTCCCGTGCCAAGCTGTCCCGGATAGGCAGTTCTTCGCCCGCAACCTCGATTGTCGCCATGATCTCAATTCCGCTTCATGATATTGCGGGCCAAGGCCCAGCGGTGCACTTCCGAGGGGCC
The DNA here is from genome assembly GCA_046582635.1 of Alphaproteobacteria bacterium. Taxonomy (GTDB): domain Bacteria; phylum Pseudomonadota; class Alphaproteobacteria. The sequence continues at coordinate 4,935 of JAYGEA010000311.1, read as the reverse complement.
GTCGTAGATGCGGAAGGCCCGAATGTCGCGGTAGATCCGCTCCACCACCGTGTCATCGGTGATCCCCCGGCCGCCCAAAATCTGCAGGGAGCGGTCGACCACGTTCGAAAGAGCTTCCGAACAACGCACCTTGGCCATGGAACTTTCGTCCCGGGCCTGCTCGCCCTGGTCCAGCAGCCAGCAGGCCTGCCAGATGGCCAGGCGGCAGAAATGCAGGTCCATCTGGTTTTCCGCCAACATGAAGCCCACGCCTTCATGTTCGCCCAGCACCTTGCCGAAGGCCTGGCGCTGCTTGGCGTAAGCGACGGCGATATCATGGGCGCGGACGGCGGCGCCCAGCCAGCGCATGCAATGAGTCATGCGCGCCGGCGTCAGGCGCACCTGGGCATAGCGAAAGCCCTTGCCCGCCTCGCCCAGGATCTGACTGGCCCGAACGCGGACGTCATTGTAGGCCACCTCCGCATGGCCGCCCGGCGAATTGCTGTCCATGGTGTTGAGCACGCGAACGATCTCGATCCCCGGCGTGTCGTTGTCCATCATGAACATGGTGGCACCCAGATCATTGCCACCCTCGTCAAAGGTTTTGGCCATGAGGATCTGGAACGCGGCGCCGGGCATGCCGGTGATCAGCCATTTGCGCCCGTTGATGACATAGTCGTCGCCATCGGGCCGCGCCGCCGTCCGCATCAGCGATGGATCGGAGCCGGCACCGCCATCGGGCTCCGTCATGGCAAAGACAGAGCGCACCTTGCCGGCGACCAGGGGCGCCAGCCAGCGTTCCTTTTGCTCTTGCGATGCGACCTGGGCCAGCAGGTTGGTATTGCCTTCGTCAGGTGCCTGAATGTTCAGGGCCAGGGGCCCCAAGGTCGAATAACCCGCCGCCTCGAACACCACGGCCATGCCTACATGGCTCAGGCCCAAGCCGCCGAATTCCGTGGGGCCGTGGGGGGACAGCAAGCCGGCCGTCCTGGCTTTGGCCACCAGTTCATGGCGCAGGTCCTCGGTAGGGCCGTGGAATTCCTGCCGCTCGTCCTTCTCGTAGGGCATGATCTCGTCGCGGATAAAGACGGTGACCCGGTCGCGCAATTCGACCAGTTCATCGGGTAGGGCAAAATCAATCATCAAACGTTCCTAATCTATGCAAATTCCAGTCTAGCCCGCCCGCGCCGCCGCATAAGCCTCGCGGCCCAGGCAGCGGCCCAGCCAATCGGCAACATGGCTGTAAGCGGAGAGATCAACCTTGGTCATCTTCAGCCATGACATAACGGCGGCCACGTTCAGATCGGCAACGGTGAAACGATCACCAAGCAGATAGTCCCGATCGGCCAAGGCGCCGTCTAGAACCGCCAGGGGCGCCGCCAATCCAGCTTCCGTGGCCGCCGCCATCGCCCCGTCGCGCTGATCTTCCGGCAGGAAAACCCGGTTACGCAGCAGCGTCATGGCCCGGCCTTCTACATTGCCCATGGCCCAAAAACTCCATTGCAGGGCCAAGCCGTATTCGCCATCGTCCCGCGGGGCCAAATCACCGCCATGTTTTTTGGCGAGGTAGAGATTGATGGCCAGGGATTCCCACAGGGTCGTATCGCCGTCCTGGATCGCCGGCACGCTGGCATTTGGGTTCACCGCCAGGAATTCCGGCGACGTGGTACTGCCGTCGCGAGGTGAGATGGGTACCAGCTCATAATCCAGGGACAGTTCGTTGGCCATCCACAAGGTCCGCATGGTGCGCGTGGGGGCGACACCGTAAATCTTCAACCCACTCATCTCCGCTACTCCGCCACTTTCCGGAAGTCAGGTTTGCGTTTTTCCAGGAAGGCGTTCACCGCCTCCCTGTGTTCGACGGATTTGTAGCACAAATCCAATGCCGCCTTTTCCCGCGCCAGAACCGCTTCAAGGTCCTGCTCGCTGCCGTTTTGGGAAAAAAGCTCCTTGACCATGCGCATTTGCCGGCTGGGATTCTGGGCCATCACCTCGGCCAGGGCCACCGCCTCGCCGACCAGGTCATCGTGGGCCACCAGACGATCGGCCAAACCCAGTTGCACGGCCTCCTCGCCCGGTATCATGCGAGCAGTCAGGGCGACTTCCGAGGCGTTGCCCCAGCCCATGCGTTGCACGAGAAAATAGGATGAGGCCAATTCCGTCACCACGCCCATTTTCACAAATGCGCAGGAGAATTTGGCCTTTTCCGAAGCCATGATGTAATCGCAAGACAGGATTTGCGTCAGGCCGACGCCGATGCAAGCGCCATTGACGGCGGCAATCATGGGCTTGGCCGCGCGCACCGCCTTGACCCAGTCGACCGACGTCTCGGGCCGTTTCGGTGCATCATCGTCCAGGCGGGTCTTGAACATGGCGCCAATATCGGCACCAGCGCAGAAGCCCCGTCCTGCACCGGTGATCACCATGGCGCCCATGTTGGGATCGTTGTTGACCCGGTCCATGACATGCAGCAATTCATCGCGCATATCGTAAGTCCAGGCATTCATTTTTTCCGGCCGGTTCAGGGTGATCAATCCGACCTCGCCCTCCGCCCCTCGCCGTTCGAACAGAATTAGTTCATAATCCATGCTGTTTCCTCTAGGTGTACGCAGACCAGATTTGGCAATATAGCGAAACCACGGCCGGACGTTAGGATATTCGACAGCTATGGTGGATTTGCAGGATACCGTCGCCGTTATTACCGGCGCCAGCGATGGCGTCGGTTTCGTCAGCGCCGAAGTTCTGGCCGCCCTGGGTGCAACGGTGGTTTTGGTGGGCCGCAACGAAGAGAAATGCGCCAATGCCGTGGCCACCATTCAAAATGCCGCGGGCAACAAAAAAATCAGCTTTGAAGTAGCGGATTTGTCCCTGGTCCGCCAGGTCCGCGCCCTTGACGTCCGGCTGCTGGAGCGTCAGCCCCGGATCGATATCCTGATGAACAATGCCGGTGGTTATTTTCGGGAACGGCGCCAGACCGACGAAGGCCTCGAATATACATTCGCGCTCAATCACATGGCCTACTTCGTCCTGACCGATGCGCTGCTGGAACGCCTCGGCAGCGCAAAACAAGGCCGCATCGTCAACGTTGCCTCGCGGGTTCACCAAAATGGAACGATTAATTTTGACGATTTACAGGGCAATGGAAAATACGCGGGTTGGCCCGCCTACTGCCAATCCAAATTGATGAACGTGATGTTTACCCAGGCCCTGGCCCGGCGGCTGGAAGGCACCGCCCTGACCGCCAACAGCCTGCATCCGGGCTTCGTCGCCTCCAAATTCGGCCACAACAATCCAGGCCTGGCGGGTATGGTCATGCGGTTCGCGCAGACCCTGTTCGCAATTTCGCCCCAGGCCGGCGCCAAGACCCAGATCCATCTGGCGACGGCACCGGATCTGGCGAATACCTCCGGCCGATATTTCGATAAATCAAAGGCCGTTACACCCTCGCCCGAAAGCCAGGACGAAGGAGCGCAGGAGAGGTTGTGGACGATCAGCGCCGAGGTGGCCGCTGCAATCTCCTAGGCTCCATCCGCATGGGGCATCAGAGCGCCATGGACAATCCGATGAAAGGGCGTCTCCAGCCCGTGTTTCTCGCTCAGGCGGCAGATCGTGCCGTGCAGCCATTCCACTTCCAGGCGACGACCGGCGTGGAGATCTTCATACAGCGAACCACGCCACGTTTCGGGAATGATATCCCGCAGAAAAGTCTGTGTTTCCTCTATATCCTGTTCGCCAAATGCGATCCCCTCGGCCTGGGCCACGGCGACGATTTCCCGCAAGGCTTCGCCGATCAGCTTCCAGCTCGCGGTATTTTCACGGATCCGGCCCATGGGCAGACGTGTCAAGGTACTCATTCCCGATATCGCCGTCAGACGGAGGAATTTGCGCCATAACTCAAGCTCGATATCGGCGCTGACCGCGACCTCCAATACCGACCCCTCCGCCAGTTCGCGCAGGGCTTCCAGCCGCGGGCTGATGCGGCCGTCCAACTCGCCCACGGACAGGGCGTTCATGGCGTTATGTTGGATCACGCCAGGTGCGGCGATCTCACCATTGAGCAAGGCGACACCGGGAATGCAATGGGCCGCGCCCGCGATCCGGGTTATCATCGCCGGCGCATCAATGCCGTTCTGCAGGGACACCACGCCGGTCTCGGGGCCCAGCATGGGCAGCAAATCCGTGACCGCCGTTTCGACATCGTACAGTTTGACCCCCAGCAGGATCAGGTCAACCTCGCCGACGTCGCGCGGCTCATCCGTCGCCATGGCCGGATTGATATGCATCTCGCCTTGCGGGCTGGTAACTTTCAGACCATTGGCTCGGATTGCCGCCAGATGCCCACCCCGCGCAATGAAGGTGACCTGGGCCCCCGCCTCGGCCAGACGCGCGCCCATCCCAGAAAACTGCGGATGTTAACACTTTCAGGACCCGTATTTACCCGTATTTACCCGTCAAAGTGTTAACGCCCTAACCAACTTTAATTGCCGTCAGGACGCCACCCCCATCGCGTGTTATTATGTGGCCATGGCTAGGCGATTAGATTGAGTCAGACCCGGACAGGACGCCGTCACGCATTACTTGAAAGAGCACGGCGAACGTCTGCACACAGGCGGCGGGGAAACCTGCCGCCCTTTTTCTTTTGCGGCTATTCCAACTTGGCGCAACGCACTGGCTGCCATACCATCGCCGTAACGAAATTCCGAACTCGAAAGGGAACGCGATGCGCCTTGGCATGTTCATGCAACCCGTCCACGATCCGAAACGCGACCTGAGCCAGGTCCTGGAGGAGGATCGCCAGACGGTCATCATGGCCGACAAGCTTGGCTACCACGAAATCTGGATCGGCGAGCACACCGCAGCGACCTCGGAACCGATTACCGACCCGATGGTCTTCCTTGCGACGCTGCTGGGCGAGACCAAGCAGATCAAGATGGGACCGGGCGTCTATTGCCTGCC
>JAYGEA010000294.1:0-23176 GCA_046582635.1 Alphaproteobacteria bacterium | reverse complement strand
CCACCCATGGAAGCATGATCCCAAAAATAACTGGGAGGTGGCCGGATGGGGGAGCGGGTGGTTCAGACTGCATTGAAAATGCTCTAGCGGCGGGTTTGTGGGACCAAATAGTTGAACATGGTCTTTGCGATAACAATTCGTTAACATCACCTGGGAACTTCGCGAGAGCGGGAGGATCGGGTGGCTGAAACGCAACGCCGGCTAACGACGATTGTTGCCGCGGATATTGCCGGCTTCGCGCGCCTTGTTGGCAATGACGAGGAGGCGGCCCTTGCGGCCCAGCGCAAGCATCGCGCTGAATTGATTGAACCACTGCTTGAAGAACATCAGTGCCGTATCGCCAATACCGCCGGGGATAGTTTTCTGTTGGAATTTCCCAGCGCCGTCGAAGCCATGCGGTTTTGCACCGAGGTTCAGCAAGGCATGGCGGCGCGCAACCGATCCGTGCCCCCGGAACAACGCATTGAATACCGCATCGGCGTCAATGTGGGTGATGTCATGGCGGATGGCGACGACTTGCTGGGTGACGGCGTCAATATCGCCGCCCGCATCGAGGCCCTGGCCGCGCCCGGCGGTATCAACCTGTCCCACACCGTTCATGATCAAATTCGCGACCGCATGACACTCGACTTCGAAGACATGGGCGAGGTCGAGGTCAAGAATATCGCCCGGCCCGTCCGGGTCTATCGTGTTTTGTCGGCCGAAGACGTGGCCGGCGTAGCACGGCAGCCAAGGGCGCCTTGGCTAAAATCAGCCCTGGCCGCCCGCATCGTCCTGGTCATCGTCCCGATCATCTTCCTGGTCATCGTGGTTGGTGGCGGTGACTGGTGGTGGACACAGCAGCCGGACTTCACGCCGGCGGACCCGAAGAAGTTTGCTTACACATTGCCGGACAAACCCTCCATCGCGGTGTTGCCCTTCGAAAATTTTACCGGTGACCGAAACAGGACTATCTCGGCGATGGCATGACCGAGAACATCATCGCGGTATTATCCACGTCGCCGGATCTGTTTGTCATCGCCCGCAACTCCAGCTTCATCTTCAAGGGCAAGGCCACGAAAGTACAGGATGTGGCCGAGAAACTGGGTGTTCGGTATGTACTGGAAGGCAGTGTCCAGCGGTCGGGAGACAAGTTGCGGGTTGTTGCCCAGCTTGTCGACGCCATTGACGGCAAACATCTCTGGGCCAAGCATTATGACCGCGAATTGCAGGACCTGTTTGCGTTATACGATGGCATTTGAAAAGATATCGCGGTCGCGATGCATGTGAATTTGACAATCGGGGAATGGGGAAAATCCTGGGTCAAAGCCGTCGGCGCCACGGAAACCTTCCGCCTGGGTGTGTTGGGCCGATCCCGCCTGAATTCCTCAACCGCCGCCGGCCTCAAGGAAGCCGAAGACCTGTTCCTGGAATCCTACAACCGGGAACCCGATAATGCCCTGGCTAATCTCATGTTGGCCTCGGTGCAGATTCAAAAATTGATGATGGGAATCTCGACGGATCCACTGTCGGATTTGGCCAAGGCGCAATCCTTCGTGGACAAGGCGCAGTCGGTTATGGAAAGCGGCATTGGTTTTAGCCTCGTGGCGACACTGAAACTGTTTGCCACCGACCATTCCACCGCCCTGGCCCAGGCCGAGCACGCGATAGAACTCGACCCATCCGGTTCGGAAACGATCGCCCTCGCCGGCCCGGTCAAAACCTTTAGCGGAGAGATACCACAAGGCATTGAGCTTCTGCGGCGCGCCATGCGGCTGCAACCCTACCATCCAATCTGGATGCCGGCGATGCTCGGCTTCGCCCATCTGCAGCTTGGTGAAAATGAAGCGGCGGAACGGATATTTGAGTCAATCATGTCGACGGCGAATGTTGATGGTTTCTTCTACCGTTTGGCGCTCAGCAACATTTCGGCCATTGCGGTATTTGAGGGAGATATGGATAAGGCGCGTGACTATCTTGAGCGGGTGCTGAAATAGAACCCAACCGGGAACGCCTTTCAAGTCGCCCAACAGCTCTATTTCATGAAAGATCAAGAATTTGTACAGCGTTATATCGACGCCCTGCGCAAGGCGGGATTATCGGAATAATGACCGGGCGGGACCAAAATGACCAATGGCCCGAAAAACAGTTGGGTCACATTTTTCGGCGCATAGCTAAAGGCGGCGGGCTCAGCCTCGCTCCCGCGCCTTCTTGAACCAGGCGTCCTCCTCGGCAAAGCGCGCGGCGTTCCAGCTCAGGGCAGCCTTCAGGCCGTCTTTTTCCCGGATTTCGTTGAATTCCTTAATCTCGGGCGCGGAGTCCGTGCTGGCCAACGCCATGGCTTCAAGCTCCATGGAACGCTCTAAAACCTGACGCACGCCCATCAGCTCGTAGGACATATTGATCAGCTTCTTGTTGTACTCGACCGTCGCGGCGGGCAGTTTGGCAATGGTCAGGGCCTGACGTTCCACCGCCGCGTCCAGTTCATCGACCGGCACCACCTCGTTCACCAGATCCAGCCGCTTGGCCTCGGCCGCATCGATCAGGTTACCGGTATAGAGAAGCTCGCGCGCCTTGGTCATGCCGATCACCCAGGGCCATACCGCCGCGATGTAGGGGCCGCCGGTCCGGATCTCCGGCGCGCCGAATTTCGCATCCTCCGAGCAGATCCGCAGATCGCAGAATGTTGCGGTGGCAAGGCCGCCAGCGATGCAGAAACCATGTATCTGGGCAATGATGGGTTTCGGGTTGTTCCAAAACACATCCCACCAGGCCGAACCGCTGAATGTCTTCCCCTTGAGGAAGCGGGCCCGCCGCTTGACCGCATTGATATCTTGTCCGGCGGTGATGTCAAAGCCGGCGCTGAACGCCCGCCCGGCCGCCTTGAGCACGATCACCCGGATCTCCTCATCCTCCCATCCCGCATCCTCGAGCGCGTGCCGAACTTCGAACTGCAAGTCGTCTGACAGCGCGTTCAGCTTGTCCGGCCGGTTCAGGGTGACATAGGCGACCGGCCCGCGTTTTTCGTAGATAATTGTCTCGTAGCTCATTCTTGCACTCCTGCCTTTGTTCAAATCGATGTCAGCGTAAAAAGTTGCCAAGCCAACATTCAAGCACCGATCACCGGGCGAATTCCACGCCGAAGGTGCCAAGATCGGCGAATTCTTTGTCCGGCAAGGCGGCCCGGGTTTCCTTCATGGCGTCACTGTCATGGCTGGCGGTGAGTTCCTTAAGTCTGGGGTAGACCTCGCGCGAGAACAATTGCATGGAGCGCTCGGTCTGCGCGAACGTCAGATGGCCCGCCTGGCCCATCATCAGCAGATTGCCGAAGCCACCGGAATAGTCGTAGATCGCCTTGATCTGCTCATAAACCTGATCGGGCGTGCCGCAGAACATATTGCCGCGCGCCATCTGGTTTTGCAGCGTGGGCTGCAGGGGCAGGCCGGCGCCGCCGATGCTGCCACCGGCGATTTTCGCCGCCACCGCCGGGGGATGATATCCAGGCGGATTGCTGTATTCCACGGGCACTTTGTTGGAGGTCATGTACCACAGCAAGGTTTCGCCGCCGGCCTTGGCCTCCGCCTCGTCGTCGGCCACATAAATCAGGGCGCAATAGGCCAGGCGGTCAATGGGTGCATCTTTTCCATGCCGGGCAAGATAGCCCGTGCGGTAGCCGTCAAATATCGATCGAATGCCCGGATAACCGGCCAGAAAAACCGCGCCCACATAGTCGTGCTCGGCCACCGGCCGGGCGGTGCCGGCACTGCCCACCGTCACCCAGACCGGCGGATGGGGCTGTTGATAGGGCCGGGGCCAGATATTGACCTAGCGGGCATGAAACCACCGCCCCTCGAATTTAAACGGCCCGTCATGGCTGGTCCATGCCTTGATGATCAGATCATGGGCTTCCCACATCCGCTCGGTGCCGCGATAGGGGATGACGTTGGCGGGCGCGGATTCATATGGCACACCGCGCACGAAGCCGCATTCCAGGCGGCCGCGCGAGATCACGTCGATCATCGCCATCTCTTCCGCCGTGCGGACCGGCCGGGGCAGGTTGGAGAGCGGATTGCCCAATATCAAAATGCGCGCGGTCTTGGTTTCCCGCGCCAGGATGCCAGCGATGATGGAAACCGATGGGACCACGCAGGTCGCCGTCTGATGATGCTCGTTCAGCATGATCTCAATGCCCAGATCCTCGGCCATGAGCCACATATCGAGGAACTGGTGGTAGTTGTCGGCGCCAGTTTCGGGATCGAAATGTTTGTTGGGCAGATTGACCCGAATTGACCGATAGGTGTCCTGATCAGGCAATTGCGGATAGGCGTCTTCAGTAAAAAACCAAGCTTTCATGGGGATCAAACTCCTACGATCAGGCCGTCTGCGACGCGAATGACGTGACGTGCCGGACGAAAGCGTCGGGCTGTTCGGCCTGGGGCGAATGCCCGGCGGCGGGGATAACGGCCATCTCGGCGCCCGGGATCATGGCGCACAGGGCCCGGCCGTACTCCGGCGTGACCAGACCGTCGCTTTCGCCCCAAATGACTAATGTGGGCACATCGATCCGGTGCAATCGGCCGGGCAGCTTTGGGTTATGCATATAGGGCTGCCACGTATAAAGGCCCAGCGCGACCCGATTGGCTTGCACCATTTCCAGTTCGGCGTCCGTCATTTGGGCGGGATCGGGGGCCTTGGCGGGGTCGTGCCAAAACAGGCGGGCGAGTTCTTCGGGCGGGGTGGCGAAGACGTCGGCGATGTCGCGGTCCTCTCGACCGCCGACTTTAACACCGACACTATCAACCAAAATCAATTTCGAAATCCGCGCCGTCGACATCACCGCCAGTTCCATTGCCGTCAAGCCGCCCATGGAAATGCCCAACATGACGGCATCATCCAAATCAAGGGCATCCATCAGATCGAGGTACAGAAAGACCAGATCCTATAGATCATCGAAATGGTCCGGAATGGCTGAACCGCCGAAACCCGGATGAACCGGTGCAATGACTTCGAAGGATTTGGCAAGTTGATCCACGAAGGGCATCGCGGCGACCGGGCCGCCGCCGCCGTGAAGCAAGAACAATGTCCGCCCCGATCCCTTGCGAACGACATCAACCGCCGCGCCCGGCAATTCAATTCTCGTGGTCTGTCCGTTGTCCCTGGCCATTTTTGTCGATGTCCTCCTGCGTATTTTTTACCGCCACGGGCTTCTGTCCGTAGTCGTGGATGCGTATCTCTCAAAGTGTTGATTTATGGTCCCATTATACGTTGATCCAAAGCAAGGTCATTACGCACGACGCCGTTATGGAAATGACGCCGCCCGCGTCGGGCATTTTCACTTTTGCTCGGTGCCCAAGTGCCTCTCGAAATGCCGGCGCAGGCGCCCTACGGCGTCGGCGGCGGCGGCGCGGTCATGGGCCACCGACCATGGGGCATCGAAACCGTGATCCGCGTTCGGGTAGATCACCAGGGTGAGGCGGCCCGCCGGCAGCGTCCGCCGTAGCTGTTCACATCGCGACACGGAAACCACGGCGTCCCTTTTGCCGATCAGAACCAGCAGCGGCGCCAGTAACGGGGACAACCGATTGGGACAGAATGGATAGAAGGCCGCCGCCGCACCTATACGAGAACCTTGGTGCACCCGTGATCCCCAACCGGTGATGGAGATCATGGCGGCCAGCCCGCCCTTCGACCATCCGACAACGCCGATCCGCTCCGGGTCGACATCGGGCAGAGAGGCCAGATAGGTTGCCGCACCCATCGCATGCAAGGCCTGATCCTTGAAATTATAGTAACTGAACCGGCCGCCGCCATGGCTCCGCTGGCTGTTGCTGTCGATCAACAGGGTCAGGTAACCCCATTCCGCGAAGCGCTCTATCGCCGCGCCGTAACAGCGGGGTGTCAAGACGCCCCGGGATCCATGCAGCATAATCAACGCGGCAGACGTGCCATTGGCTCTCGGCCTTCGAAGCAGGCCCTGAACTTTGACGGCATCGCCATTGTTCGCACGGGCCGAAAATTCAACTGGTTGTGCCAGCCCGGCGCCCACCGCCGCGCAATTGCGCAGCGTGGTTTGCGCAAACGAGGCTGTTGGAGCGACAGTGAACAGCATCCAGATCAACACTGCCGTTCCAGACAGTATGGCGTGGGCGATGACGGTCATGGGCATGCTCCGAACCTCATGACATGATATATTCGCGGCCATGGCGCGCTCAAGAAAATAAATTTAGGCTATGTTCCAATGGTTTGGACTGGAGAGGCAGTAAATGCGTGCAATTGAAGTCTTGGCGATACTACGGACCAGCGCCGGGGAACGGACCATGATCGAAGCTGTTGATCCGGGCATCAGGCTGGTGGACGCGGGCGGCTGGTTCGATGGCGAAATTCGCCAGACCTGGCCGCCCTTTACCGCCCAGCGGTATCTGCACCCCGACGCCCATGGCGAAGGCAGCAGCGAGGAACGGGACCGGATGCTGGCCGGGGCGGAGGTCATTCTTGGAGGTTGGCCGTTTCCCCTGGATCTGCGCGCCAGGTCGGCAAACCTGAAATGGTTTCATCAGCGCCCGGCCGGGGCCTCCAATTTGCTGCGCGGTGATCTATGGGGCAGTGATGTGGTGGTGACCACGTCGCGCGGATCGGGAAATACCTTGGCCATGGCGGAATATACCCTGGCCACGATCCTGCATTTTGCCAAGGGCTTGCCCCAGGCCGCCGTCGATCAAGCCGCCGGCCGCTTCTCCCATGGCGCCTACGGCCCGCTGCAACTGGATGGCAAGACCGTCTGTGTCGTCGGCGCGGGCGGGATCGGACGGGATGTGGGCCGGTTGTGCGCCGCCGTGGGCATGCGGGTTGTTGGCACCCGCCGCCATCCGGACGACCACCCGCTGCCCGAAGGCTTCATCTCTCTCGGCGGCCCGGACGATCTGGACCGCTTGTTGGGTGAAGCTGATTTCGTGGCCGTTTGCTGTCAATGGACGCCGGAGACGAACCACCTATTCAACGCCGAACGCTTCGCCCTGATGAAACCGGGCTGCGTGCTGGTCAACGTCGCGCGGGGAGAAATCATCGACGAAGGCGCATTGCTCGATGCCCTCGAAGGCGGCCGTCTGCGCGGCGTAGCACTTGATGTCTATGACGGCGAGTTCGAAAACCCGCCCCAGGCGGCACTGTGGTCCGATCCAAGGGTCTTGATCACGCCGCATATCTCGGGCGCCTCCGACGAGAACCGGCATCGCGCGGTAGAGGTCTTTTGTGACAACCTGGCGGCTTATATTGCCGACCGTCCGCTGGCCAACGTGATTGATTGGGATCGCGGCTATTAGATAGACGTCCAGGGAAGGGATTTTCACCCATCTCGCCATGTCGGAGACAGGCGAAGACGGCGGCGGCACCGAATGGTTCTAAAAAGTCAGCGACGCCGACTATACCGCCTAGTTACACCGCCTAGTTACGTCGCCTAGTCCGGCAGCCTGGTTGATTGCCAGGCGACCATGCGCCAAGTGCCGCCTTGGTTTTGATAAACGTCCGTGAACCGAACGCCGAATTTGTTCGGCGCGCCTTTTGTCTCCAGGCTGATTTGCGCCACGCCGGTCAGGACGACGGCATCGCCCAGATCCTGCGCCTGGACGTCCGACGGCTCGACCGCGGTGTAGACCGTGGCGCCGGATTGCATGGCCTCGATCAGGCTTTGCTTGGTGTCCAGGCGGGCCGACGAATGGGTATAAATCAAGTCGTTGCACAGCAGATTGTTCAGCTTGGCGATATCTTTGTCCGCCATGGCCTGCATGCGTTCCTTGTCCAGGGCGATAATGCGGTCGCCATTATCGCTTGTGGTGTCACTCATGGTATTCCTCCAAATTTGGTTTCTGTTACGAGACGGGCAGCAGCCCCTCGCCGGCCCGGATGTCGTTGATGACTTCCCCCACCCGTTGGCGCAGCGGTGCGTATTGTACGCCGAATTCCTCGACCAGACGGCTGTTATCGATCAGATAGTTGCCGGACGTTTCGCGCCCGCCGGTCTCCGCCTCGAAGCTGATATCGGCATCGGGCAGGAATTCACGCACCTGAGCGGCCAATTCGGCCATGCTGACCATGGTGCCGCCGGAATTATAGGTGTCGTGTTCGGGTTTATCCGACAGCAGAATGCGGGCAAAAACCTCCGCCATGTCCTCCACATGGATGACGCAGCGCATGGCGTCGGCATGGGGAAAGGTGACGCTCTGGCCGCGGGCGGGCTGGCACATGCAGTTCACGTGATCGATGGAGCCGAATTTCTTATCGGGCCCGGTCACATTGGCCGGGCGTATGCAGGTAATCGTCATGCCGTATGCCCGACGGTAGTCATGGGCCTGCCATTCATTGGTGATCTTGTTGACGGCATATTGGCTGTCGCCCCGGCGCTCGTCAGCCTCATGCACAAGACGTTCGCCGAAATTGGCCTGGGGGCCGCTTACGGCGAGGGAGGAGGCAAAGACCGTGTGCCGGACGGCGCTGCGCCGAGCCGCCTCAAAACAATTGTCCATGCCCTGAATATCCAGCTTAAAGGCCACATGGGGCGCTATGTCGCCGATGAAGTAGGAGAGATTGACGACCCGGTCGGCACCGGATTCCTGCATCGCGCCGATCACGTCGTCGAATTGGCTGACATCGCCGCGCACCACCGTCACCTTGTCGCCCAAGTGCGAGAACGCGGCCCGGGCGCCGGCAACGTCGATATCCATGCAGGTGACCTCGTGGCCCGCCGCCGCCAGGATCGGCACCAACCGCCGCCCGATGAAGCCCGCACCGCCAATCGCCAAAACCGTCATGTTAAAAACTCCTTTTTGCCAATCGTGACACTCTAATGTTCCGGTGGCTAATGTTCCGGCGGCAGGCCCAGCAGTCTGGCGGCCGTGCCGCCGAGGATGGCGATTTTGTCGTCGTCGCTTAAACCCGGCGTCTCAAGGATCAGATCGATTGCCGTCTCGGTCCATGGATAGGGATAGTCGGTGCCCACCATAAGCTGGCTGGCGCCCACCTCGGCCGCCAGGTGGCGCACCCCTTCGGGCCGAAACACCATGGTGTCGTAGTACATCTGCTTCAGGTAATCCGACGGCGCTTTTTTGATGGGGCCATGGGTCCCGCCCGGTGACAAATCGGGGCGCACGGGACCGCCGGCATCGGAGCGGCCGGCATAGGATGGCAGGAAACCACCCGCATGGGCGGCGCAGATTTTCAGGCCCGGGTATCGGTCCAGGGTGCCCTCGAATATCAAATGCGACAGGGCAATGGTGGTTTCCAGCGGATTGCCGATGACGTTGGAGAGATAGCCATTGCCCTGAAACCGCGAGGCCAATTGCGCCGGCGCCCCATCGCCTTGCGGATGAATGAAGACCAGCACGCCCAGCTCCTCCGCTTTTGCCCAGAACGGCGCAAACTTCGGGTCGGCCAGTTCATCGCCCGCCACATTGCCGCCGACCGCCACGCCGCGCAGCCCGTATGTCCGCACGCCCGCCGACAGTTGTTCCGCCGCCAGGTCGGGAAATTGCAGCGCCACGGAGGCAAAGGCCACGAAACGGTCGGAATTTGCCGCGCAGGCCTCGGCCAGCGCCTGGTTTTGAATTTCGATGATCCGTGCGGCCAGGTCCCGGTCGCCGACGCGATACCAATTGGGATTTATGCTCAACGCCTCCACGTCAATGCCTTGCGCGTCCATGGTCTTGAGGCGGACATCAACCTCGGCCGTCATGTCCAGATCCACCCGCAACCCCGGCCCGCCCAATTCCTGGCCCATCAGCGCCAGCGCCTCGGGCACCGCACAATGGGCATGGATGTCGACGGTCCGCACCCGCTTGCCGTTGACGACAATGTCACGGCGTCGGGATTTCTCGTGGGGCTGTTGGTGCGCCGACGGCGCGGCCGCCGCCAAACCACAGGCGACAAACACCAGCCCACCCCCGGGGCCGGGGGTTGAGGGGGCGATATCCGTGCCGGGTGTCATTGTGCGCCATGCCTCCAATAATCAGCGTGTGGATAATGTCGGCTGTTTCTTGGTTTCAGGTAATCTGCTCGATTGTGACGGCGTCACCGGCCAGGCGAGTTTGCCGCACATCGCGTGCCTCGGCGGGGTCGAAGCGCCGGCCGCGATGCATGGTGGCGCGATTGTCCCAAACCACAAAGTCGTGCAGACACCAGGCATGGGAATAGACAAAGCGCGACTGTGTGGCGAATTCCACAAGGTCGCGCAGGAACATACGGGATTCGGGGATGCTCCAGCCCTCGATAACGCCGGCATGGGATGACAAAAACAGTGATTTTCGGCCCGTGACCGGGTGGCGCCGCACCAGACGCTGGCGCACCGGCGTGAAGGCCTCCCGTTCCTCGCCGGACATCTCGCTGAACCCGACGATTTCCCGGCTGTAGATCTGCAAATGGAGGCAGACCAGATCCTCCACCTCGTTCCTGGTGCGCCCGTCCAACGCGTCATAGGCGCCCCGCATATCGGCGAATTCGGTGTTGCCGCCCCAGGACGGCACGGCACGGCCCGACAGCAGGGAATATTTGGCGGGGATTTCACGGAAGGAGCTGTCGGAATGCCACAATCTGTCGGCCAACTTGAACTGATGGGCCCGGCTGTCGGGGGGCAGCGGCTGGCCCTTGCCGTCGATATTGGAAAAATCGCCGATCCCACGCGCCAGAGGGCGGGCCTGATCATCACTACGGAAATGAATGTGCCCCTTGCCGCTGCCCCGCTCCTTTTTCTCGATGTCGCCAAAATGCAGGGTGAAGGCAAGTTGTTCCTCGTCCGTGAGACATTGGCCGCGATAGACCAGTACGGCGTATTGGTCCATGCCGGCCTCGATCGCCGCGGCCACTTCGGGCGACAGGGGCTTGCGGCAGTCGACGCCGGTGACTTCACCGGCGAAGGCATCGCCGATGGGTTGGATCGAGAGGGCCATGGGAACCATTCCTGGTGTGATGACGGGAGCCGGATTTTCGCGCACCCAGATTTTCGCGCACATAGCGTTCTATTGGCAAGCCCTCACACAGCCCTTTCCGTGCCTGTCGAACAGGGGCGGCTTATTCCGCGCCGCCCGCGGCCTCGATCTTGTCCTGGGTCTTGGTCTCGAAGTCGGCGGCGTCGTGGCGTTCGTGCAGTTGTTCTTCCAACGGTCCGCTGGCCTTATTGACCATGCGGCCCCGTTTGACCGCCGCCCGTTCACCGATCACCCGGGTCCATCGGCCCAGATGCACGTAAGACCCGGCATCAAGAAACTCGGCCGCTTCATAGACCCGGTTCAGGACCACGGCGCCATACCAGGGCCAGATGGAGATGTCGGCAATTGTGTATTCATCGCCGCTCATATATTCGTTGTCCGCCAGGTGACGGTCGAGGACATCCAGTTGGCGTTTCACTTCCATGGCATAGCGATTGATGGGGTATTCAAATTTCTCCGGCGCATAGGCGTAAAAATGGCCAAAGCCGCCGCCAAGATAAGGTGCGCTGCCCATTTGCCAGAACAGCCACGACAGGCATTCCGCCCGATTGCCGGGATCGCTGGGCAGAAGGGCGCCAAATTTTTCCGCCAGGTACAACAATATGGCGCCGGACTCGAATACCCGGGTCGGCGTCGGGGTACCATGATCCATCAGCGCGGGAATCTTGGAATTCGGGTTGGCATCAACAAAGCCGCTACCGAATTGATCGCCCTTGCCGATTTGTATCAGCCAGGCATCGTATTCCGCGCCCGTGTGGCCCAGGGCCAAAAGTTCCTCCAGCAAGATGGTGACCTTCACGCCATTCGGCGTTCCCAGCGAATACAATTGGATGGGGTGCTTGCCGATAGGCAGTTCCTGATCGTGGGTCGGGCCGGCGGTGGGACGGTTGATTTTGGCGAAACGTCCGCCGTTTTCCTTATCATAGGTCCAAACCTTGGGCGGCGTGTAGGCAGATGCATCATTCATTGCGGCGTATCCATTCAAGTGACGGTGATTTGCCTGCTTAATACCATAAAAATAGATGGATCATACCAAACCCAAGCGTTCCGCCGCGTCCTCGATGAAGCCGACCGCGCGCGCGACGGGCCCGCCCCTGCCCTTTGGCAACAGGATCAACCGTTCAACGCCCAGATCCTCGAACCGTTTGACCAAATCCCTATCCACCACACCCTTTGGCGTAATGGAAATAGACAGCGGCCCCAACGGGGCCGGACGCTCAATATCCCGCGCCGCCGCCGCCAGACCGGCGATGGAAGCGGCCGCCGCCTCAAGATCCTGATTAAAGCCGTACCAGCCCGAACCGTGGCGCACCGCGCGGGTATAGGCGGCGGGCGACATGCCGCCGATAATGATGGGAGGATGGGGCGTTTGCACCGGCGACGGCTTCGATTGGATGCCCCGAAAGGATGTAAACCGGCCATCGAATGTTGGCTTGTCCTGGGTCCATAGGGCGCGCATGGCCTCGATATGCTCGGAAACACGGGCGCCCCGTTCGGTGTAGGGAATGCCCAGGGCCTCGAACTCGCCAGGCACGTAGCCAACGCCGACCCCGACCAGCAATCTGCCCCGGGACAGCACATCGATGCTGGCCAGCTCCTTGGCCAGAACCACCGGATTGCGCTGGGCCAGCAGAATAATCCCGGAACCGAGCTTGATGCGCGCGGTGGTGGCAGCGGCAAAGGACAGGGCGGTGACCGTGTCCAGCATGACATGGTCCGGCGTTATGGGTGACGGCGGGGCCTGGGGGTCGATCGCCACCACATGTTCGCCGGTCCAGGCGGATTCAAAGCCGCAATCCTCCACCGCCCGGAGGATCGCTTTCATCGCCTTCGGCTCCGCCAAGGGCCCCATGTTAAAACCGAAATAACCTATCTTCATTTGCACTGATCCCTCCCCAGCTCATCCGAGGTCAATATACTCCGGCATTCCGAATTTGGTCCATGGTCTGTCACCTGGAGGTAAGGGAGCACGGTGGTCGGACATCTTATTTTCCACATTATGACAAATAATCATCACGTTTGTGACGGCCGTCATATGCGCCATGTAACAATTTCATTAACTTTGAACGCACCAATACGGAGGATGATCATGCCAACTTCAAAGACAATGAAATGGTTCCCGACGCTTAGTGTCTTTTTTGCCGGATTTGTCCTTTGGGCCGTAATTTTAGAAGGCCTGTATATCACCGGTTAAGATTTGACGTTCAATGAGCGCCCATATTGCGCAGCAGGTGCGCGGCGCCGTTACCATCGTTGATAGACGGATTTTCACCGAAAATCCGCTCCTTGGACTGGGCGAACAAGGCCCTGTCGACCCCCAACGGCGCCAATTGCGCCGCTCTTTTCACGGCCAGGGGCAAGAGATCCTCCTCAGAGGCGACGGCATGCACGAAACCGGCGGACTGGGCGTCGGGCCCGGTCCAGCGACGGGCCAGCTGTACGGTGTCAAAAAACGCGCTGGCGGACATTTTATGCCGGAACAGCGCCAGCTCCGCGTCTGGAATTAATATCCCGATTTCAATTTCGTTGGCGCAGAGAAAACCGCGGTCGGCCCGCATCAGGCGCACGTCGTGGCACAACGCCAGCATGAACCCGGCACCAAAGCCATGGCCATTAACGGCGCAAATCGTCGGCACGGGCGAGGTGATTAATTTTCCCATCAGGCCCATGAACTCTTCCACGAAAACCAATTGGTCGCCGCCCTCGCCATCACCTTTCCCCCGGCGCCAGTCAAGATCCAGGCCATTGGAGAAAAATTTCGGACTGGCGGACGTGGTGACCAGCGCCGCTGGGCCGTCCGAGGCCAGGGCTTCATCAAGCCGGGCGTCGAAGGCGCGGACAAAATTGGTGTTCCAACGGTTTTCACCGGCTTCCATTGTCAGGACGTCGACATCGCCTTGCCGTTCCAGGTTAATCATTTATGTCTCCAAAATTATTGTCGGCTTAGTTATGGCTTTCCAACAGCCGCCGGGCGATGACCTGGGCCTGGATCTCGCCGGCGCCTTCGAAAATGTTCAATATCCGGGCATCGCACAGCACCCGGCTGATGGGGAATTCCAGCGAGAAGCCGTTGCCGCCGTGGATCTGCACCACGTTGTCGGCGGTGGACCAGGCCACCCTGGCGGCCAATAGTTTGGCCATGCCGGCTTCCAGATCGCAACGGCGGCCCTGGTCTTTCTGCCGGGCCGCGTAATAGGTCAATTGCCGCGCCGCCATGATCTCCACCGCCATCCAGGCCAGCTTGCCCCCGACACGCGGGAAGCGGACGATGGCGCCGCCGAACTGTTGCCGCTCGATACCGTAGTTCAGGCCCAACTCGAAAGCATTCTGGGCCACGCCCACGGCGCGGGCAGCGGTCTGAATGCGGGCGCTCTCGAAGGTCGCCATAAGCTGTTTGAAACCGTTGCCTTCCTCGCCCCCCAACAGTTGTTCGGCGTCGACCTCGAAATCGTCGAAGGCGATCTCGTACTCCTTCATGCCGCGATAGCCCAGCACCTGGATCTCGCCGCCCGACATGCCCTGGGCCGGGAACGGCTGCTCCACCGTACCGCGCGGCTTTTCCGCCAACAGCATGGACAGGCCGCGATAGCCCTTTTGGTCCGGGTTGGTGCGGGCAAGCAAGGTCATCATATCGGCCCGGGCGGCATGGGTGATCCAGGTCTTGTTGCCCCGCACTTTGTAAACATCGCCGGCCAGAGTGGCCCGCGTGGCGACGCTGCCCAGATCCGAGCCGACGTTGGGTTCCGTAAAGACGGCGGTGGGCAGTATTTCACCGGAGGCGATTTTCGGCAGCCATTGTTGCCGCTGCGCTTCCGTGCCGCCATGGAGGATCAACTCAGCCGCAATTTCCGACCGGGTGCCGAGCGAACCGACGCCGATATAACCCCGGCATAGTTCTTCCGAGACCACGCACATGGCGGTCTTGCCCATGCCGTGACCGCCGTATTTTTCGGGGATGGTCAGGCCGAACACGCCCATCTCGCTCATGGCGTTGACCACGTCCATGGGGATCAATTCGTCGCGCAGATGCCAGCCGTGGGCGGCTTCGGTAACATGATCATCGGTGAAGCGGCGAAACTGCTCGCGCACCATGGCGTTTGTCTCATCCAGGCCCAAGGCGCCGAATTCCGCGCTGGAGGCCGCCTCCACCAACATGACGGCCAGGCGGTCCCGTTCCCCTTGGGTATTTCCGTGCGCCATGAGCCGTTCCACGGCTTCTATCCGAAATGCCGCCACATCGCCCTGGTCCAGGCCCAGGTCGCCCGGGCGGACCACCTCAATCTGGCTCATGGCGATGCCATTGGCGATTTCCGCCAGATAGCCGCCAAACCCCAGTTGCAGCAGCAGCCGTTCCATGACGCCGAACCGGCCGCCCGCCTCCAGCCGTTCGGCCCAGGCCAGGCTTTGCCGCAGGCATTCAACATAGGTTGCCAGCCAGGCCAGACCGTGTACGGCGAATTGCTGCCCTTCGATCAGGCCGGCATCGATTTTGCCATCCGCGAGGACCATCTCCCGTACGCTCTGGCGGGCCCGGCCCAGGAAATCATCCGCCGCCGCCAGGCCAGCGCCGCAAAGCGGCAATAATTCATCATTCGTGATCATTGATTTGCTATCGGACGCAGCTTGCATGTCGTTCCTCGTACAATTTTACCGCTTGTGCCGCACGAACAGCACCAAGCGTGATATCGGTCACTACCGATATTCCACAGCGGACCCATTTTCTAGAGGCAGACAACGAATACCCTTGGAACTCAGCCGCAATCAGTTTCCGGGAACCAGTTAAAGGCTAAAGGGCCCGATGTCGAGTACCCCTCCCCGCCGGCATCGGCGGTCAACCATATGACCAGCGTCTGTCCCCGACGGCGGCCTGCAAAATTTGCCGGCCGCCGTAGCCTTTTGCATTTATCCGAAATTTGAATTTATGGTTAACAGTTCTAATAAAATTAGAAAAAAGACCCCCATGTGTGACGGCCGTCAATGTTTCACTAACCTTTCAAATGCTAACTTTTACCTAGGCGCGGATCGGTGCCCAAGGCCTTCTGTGAGAGTGGCCGCCCTCGTTACCCTTCCTCCGGCGCAAGCGTCGGCGGTCTAGAAGCCAAAGGTTCGATCCGCGCCGCCTTTCTCTCAAAATCACCCTCAAAATTTAAAACCGAGCGAACGGCGTAACTCGCCCGGCTGCCGCCCCTCGTCCCGCAGGTCTTCAAGGCTGACAGCGCCGTGGCGCTTGGCCAGGCGGATACCGTCGGGGTCCTGGATCAATGAATGGTGATCGTATTCCGGGGTCGGCAAATTCAGCAGCGCCTGCAACAGGCGGTGCACGTGGGAAGCGGCGAACAGATCCAGGCCCCGGGTCACATGGCTGATACCTTGCAAGGCGTCATCCACCGTCACCGCCAAATGATAGGACGTGGGTGTATCCTTGCGGGCCAGGACCACGTCGCCATGCAGGTCCGGCTGCAGGGCCTGGCGGCCCTGTTGGCGGTCATGCCAATACAGCCCCGTGCCGGCTTGTTTCGCCGCCTTTTCCACATCCAGACGAAAGGCATGGGGGGCTCCGCCGGCGACACGGTCCCGGGCTTCGCCATGGGATAGATGCCGGCAGGTGCCGGGATACACTATGCCATCCGGCCCATGGGGGGCGGCGGGCGCGGCGGCGACCTCGGCGGCGATCTGTTTGCGGGTACAAAAACAGGGGTAGATCAAGCCCATGGCGTTCAAGGTTTCCAGGGCGGCGGCATAATCGGCCATATGGTCCGACTGGCGCCGCACCGGCTGTTCCCAGCGCAAGCCCAGCCAGGCCAGATCCGCCAGCAGGGCCGCTTCGTGTTCCGGGCGGCAGCGGCCTTGGTCGATATCCTCGACCCGCAGCAAAAATCGCCCCCCCAGGGCCTGGGCCACGGCGAAACTGTACAGCGCGGAAAACCCATTGCCCAGATGCAGCCGGCCCGTGGGGCTGGGGGCAAATCTTAGCACCGGCGCGGTTGGCAATGGGCGGCCTATTGGGTTATCAGAAGGGCAATAATCATTTTGGGAGGATACCATGACGGACGAAACATTCACGGTTCTGGTTGCCGGTTCCGGCGTCATGGGACGGGGCATCGCGGCATCTTTCGCCAAGGCCGGTGTAAAAACGGCTGTTTTGAGCCGTAATCCCGGCGCCGTCAGCGGCTTCGAGCCGGATGTACGCATCCTGGGCGCCTTGCCGCGGGAAGCGCCGGAATTGATCATCGAAACCATACCGGAAGTGATCGAACTGAAGTTCACCTTGAATGAACAGTTTGAGGCGGCTTATGGCGGCGCCAGCATCATCGCCTCCAACACATCTTCCCTGCCCCTGCAGAAACTGGCGGATCGTCTGAAGTATCCGGAACGGTTCTGCGGCATCCATTATTTCCAACCGGCCCATATCACCCCCATCGTCGAGGTGGCCCGCGTGGCCCAAAGCGGCGATGCCGCCATCGAACGGGCTCTGACCCTGTTGCGGCAAAGCGGCAAACAACCCATTACCCTGGCCGAACCGGTGGACGGTCTGTTGATCAACCGTCTGCAACAAGCCATCTATCACGAAGCCTACAGCCTGATTGATCGCGGCATTTGCACCGCCCAGGATATCGACATCGCCGCCAAGCGGCTGCTGGGACCGCGCATGAGCGTCACCGGCCTGATCGAACAGAAAGACCTCTCGGGCCTGGACACCCACGCCCTGGCGCAACGGGAATTGATCCCCACCCTGCATCTGTCCAAGGAACCCAGCCCCGTGGTGCAAAAGAAATATGCCGACGGCAATTTCGGCGCCAAATCCGGCCAGGGTTTCTTTGACTGGCGGAACATGGACGTTGAGGCCTATCGCCAGGAAACCGGCGCCGTGCTGACGGCGGTCCTGGCCCTGCTGGACAACGACCGCCCCGAAGGGCCGCCGCCCGCGAAGGATGGGCCGGCGGACGGCTGAGTGGAAGCGGGCTTCAAACATGTCGCCGCGCTGGAGCCACGATTTGGTGATGTTCTGCGCCGCCATGGCGAACCGCCGTCACGCAAACGCCGGGGTGGCTTCGAAACTGTTTTAAAAATCATCGTCCAGCAACAGGTCTCCCTCGCCTCCGCCGATGCCATATGGCGGCGGCTGCGCAAGGGCCTCGGCCAGGTCAATCCCGGCGCCGTTCTGGCCATGGATGAAGACACCCTGCGCAGCTTTGGCCTCTCCCGGCCCAAGGCGATTTATGCCCGCAACCTGGCGGAAGTGGTCGCATCGGGCCGTCTGAATTTTCGCCAGCTGAGGGCCATGGCGGATGAAGAGGCGATCGAAAAACTGATTGAGATCAAGGGCATAGGCCGGTGGACGGCGGAGGTTTACCTGCTCTCGGTCATGCAACGGCCCGATATCTGGCCGGCGGCCGACGTCGCTTTGATGGAGGGCGCGCGCGATCTTTTAGGCCTGCCCGAACGCCCCACGGTGAAACAAATGCCGGACCTGGCGGCGCCCTGGCGCCCCTATCGAACCTATGCCGCCCGGCTCATTTGGCTGCATTATCGCCACATGACGAAACGTGGCACTGTTGGTTAGATTTCAAGTCGGATTTTAAATCCTGGCAAAATTGGCGCAAAATTGCCAAAATCGATGAATCGTCCGTTCTAATTTGAACCAGGCATGGTGGTTATGGAGGCCTCGCTCGACCGTTGTCCCGCCCTTGTTCTCAACGCTGACTTTCAGCCGTTGAGTTACTACCCCCTGTCCGTGTGGCACTGGCAGGACGTGGTGAAGGCGGTATTTTTGGAACGGGTGCAGGTCTTGTCGGCCTACGACCGGGTCATCCGCTCGCCGGGTTTCACTATGGACCTGCCCTCTGTCGTGGCTTTGAAACGCTATATCCAGCCGGCCAAATATCCCGCTTTCACACGCTTCAACTTGTTCCTGCGGGACAGCTTCACCTGCCAATATTGCGGCGACAGCCACGATTTAACCTTCGATCATGTAACCCCCCGCAACCGCGGCGGGCGCACCACCTGGGAAAACGTGGTCGCCGCCTGTGCGCCCTGCAACCTGCGCAAGGGCGGCCGCATGCCCAAGGCCTGCGGCATGCACCCCCATGGCGCACCGCACCAGCCAACCGTGCGCCAATTACACGATAAGGGGCGGGCCTTTCCGCCCAACTATCTACATGAATCGTGGAGCGATTTCCTCTACTGGGATGCGGAGTTGGAGGCCTGATGGCCAGCCCCTACGATGCCGCCCCCCAACCCTTGCGCCAGGATCTCAGGTCGGCGCTGAACCGCAACCATGAACGCCTGGCCCAGCCCGGATGCTGGCTGGATGGCGGCCAACGCCTGGCCGTGGTGGCGGAGGCCCGCCATGCCCCCGATTGCGCCCTGTGCCAAGCCCGCGCCGAGGCCATTTCGCCCTATGCGGTGTCCGGCGCGCACGACAGCCTGGGGCAATTGCCCGGCGCCTGGGTTGATGTCATCCACCGCGTGGCCATGGATTCGGGCCGCCTGAGCGCGCGATGGTACGACGAGGCACGGCGGGGCGGCATGCTTGAAGACGAAATTATCGAAGTTATCTCCGTCGCCGTGCAGGCCGTGGTGATCGATAGCTTCACGGCCGGCATCGGCATGGACAGCCCCGCCTTGCCACCGCCATCCCCTGGCCAGCCGGCGCGGCACCACCGGGCCGAGGCCAGGACCGGCCCCGGCTGGGCCAAGACCATTGCGCCGGAGGATGCTGGTCCAGACTTCGCGGATTTTTACGATAACGACAGCAATTTCTACATCCGCCGCTCCCTCACCCTGGTGCCGGAGGAAACCCGCCGCCTGTGGGACCTGCTAAACCATCTCTACTTGGAAGACCCCCGATTGCATGAACTGGACGGCATGGAACGGGACATTTCCCGGGCCCAGATGGAATTTCTGGCCGCTCGCGCATCGGCCCTGTTGGGGTGCTATTACTGAACTACCTCCCATGCGGCGCGGCTCCGGGTGAGCGGCAATCAGACGGGAGATGACTACGACCTGGCCCCCATCATGGATAATGTCATGGGTGCGGATGTGGTGGTCTCCGGCCTGCCCCATGGCGATGTGTTGAACGCATTCGTAGAAGCCGTCTGCGCCCGCGATCCTGGCCGCACGGCCAGCGCGCGCGGCAACATTGTCGATGCCATGGGCACGGCGGCCATGGTCGATGCGGCCGCCGTCATCGCCGCCTTCAACGCCTATCCCCGCATGGCCGATGCCACGGGCATCCCGTTGGAGGACGCCAAGGCAGCCGCCACGACGGACATGCGGCTGGAATTGGGTCTGGAGGCCCACAATAACTTATGACCCGGCGCCTGCTGGTCGTCGTCCACGCGCCCTCGCCCAATACCAAGCGTTTGTTCGAGGCGGTCTTGGCCGGCGCCAGGGATTGCGATGATATCGAGGTCGTGGCACGCAGCCCGTTCGAGGCCGGACCGGATGACGTTCTGGCGGCCGATGGCATCATTCTCGGCACCACGGAAAACCTTGGCTATATGAGCGGTGCCCTGAAGGATTTTTTCGACCGAAGTTATTATCCCTGCCTGGAACAGACCCAAGGCCGCCCCTATTGCCTGTTCATCCGCGCCGGCCACGACGGCACCGGTACCCGGCGCGGCGTCGAGACCATTGTCACGGGGCTGCGTTGGCGCGCGGTGCAAGAGCCGATCATTCTGCGCGGCGACTGGCAAGAGGCTTTCGTGGAGCAATGCCACGACCTGGGCGCCGCCATGGCCGCCGGCCTGGAAGCCGGCATATTCTAACGCCATTCGGCTATTGCGTAACCACGCCTGGGTCTCTACATGAAGCCTGCTGTTCCACTCAGGAAAGGAATCCTGTCCATGACCAGGCTACAGGACATGTCGCGGGACGAGCTGCGGCGGCATGAAGAGGAACTCATGCAAGGGCATGGCGCCCTGCGCGGCCGCAACCGGAACATCGACATGACCCGCGGCAAACCCTCGGCCGCGCAATTGGATCTGAGCAACGGCCTGTTCGAAATGGTGACGGCGGCCGATCATCTGGGCGCGGACGACGAAGACTACCGCAACTACGGCGCCCAGTCGGGCACGCCGGAGGCCAAGGCGTTCTTTGCGGAATGTCTGGGCGTAGCCCCTGAAAGCATCTTCATCGGCGGCAATTCCTCCCTGCAATTGATGTACGACAGCCTCTCCCGCGCCATGCTGTTCGGCGTGCCTGGAGGCAACGGGCCTTGGCGCGGCGCCAGCTTCATCTGCCCGGTTCCGGGCTATGACCGCCATTTCAAAGTCTGTGAAACTCTGGGCATCCGGATGATAACCGTGGGTTTTCTGGACGACGGCCCGGACATGGACGCGGTCGAGGCGCTGGTCGCTGAAGATCCGGCGATCAAGGGCATTTTGTGCGTACCGAAATATTCCAACCCCAGCGGCATCGTCTATTCATCGGCGGTCACCGCGCGCCTGGCCGCCATGCCCTGCGCCGCGGCGGATTTCCGCATTATCTGGGACAATGCCTACGCCTTCCATCATTTCGAGGGCGAACTGGCGGATATCGACAATATCCTCGACGTGGCGGCGCGGGCCGGCAATCCGGACCGGCCGCTGCTGTTCGCCTCCACCTCCAAGATCACCTTCCCCGGCGCCGGCATCGCCGTGATTGCCGCCTCCGCCGCCAATATGGCCGATATCGTGGCCCACACGATGGTCGCCACCATCGGCCATGACAAACTGAACCAACTGCGTCATGTGCGGTTCTTCGGCGGCGCGGATGGATTGAAGCGGCACATGGCCAAGCATGGGGATCTGCTGCAGCCAAAATTCGCCGCCGTGAACGCGAAGTTGCAGCGGACCTTCGCCGGCAAGGGTATCGCTGAATGGAAGGCGCCGGCGGGGGGCTATTTCGTCACCGTCGACCTGCTGGACGATTGCGCGGCGGCAACCGTACGCCTTGCCGCCGAAGCCGGTGTCAAACTGACGCCGGCGGGATCCTGCCACCCCCATGGCGACGACCCACGGGACAGGACACTGCGCCTGGCCCCGACCTACCCCACCTTGGGCGACGTGGAACAGGCCATGGAAGTCTTCTGCGTCAGCGCCGAACTGGCCTGCGTGCGCAAACTGTTGGCCGAAATCTGAGTCTATTCGCCGGTGAAGTTGGGCACCCGCTTGTCTTTCCAGGCGGCAATGCCTTCCTTGAAATCATCCGATTTCTGGGCTTCCGCCATTTGCACCAGAC
Organism: Alphaproteobacteria bacterium; assembly: GCA_046582635.1. Classification (GTDB taxonomy): domain Bacteria; phylum Pseudomonadota; class Alphaproteobacteria. Next base: position 1,001 of record JAYGEA010000294.1, on the reverse strand, counting down.
ATTCCTTCATGGCTTCGTCGAAACCCTGGTCCAGGCCCTGGTAGATCATTTCCTTGACCACCCGGTTGGACCGGGGGGAGACCGCCGTGGCCAGCTCGCGGGCATAGTCCATCACCGCCGGCAGCAATTCATTGGTGGGGAAGACTTTATCCACCAACCCCATCTCCAGCGCCTCGTCCGCCTCCACCAGGCGGGCGCTGTATAGCAGATCAAACGCCTTGGAGGGCTGGATCAGGCGGGGCAGCAGCCAGCCCAGACCGTATTCGGGCACCAGGCCGCGTTTTGAAAACGCCGTGCCGAATTTGGCGGTGTCGGAAGCGAAGCGGATATCGGCGAACATGGGCAAGACCATGCCCACCCCCACCGCCGGTCCGTTGACGGCGGCAATCACCGGTTTCGGCACCGAGGCGATCCAGGCATACTTGGCGGCAAAGGCCGCCGGCAAATTCAGGCCGCCATCGACGGCGCCCACGAACGGCAAGGTTTCTTCCTGCTCCACCGCTTCACCGCTGGCCCGGCTTTGCAGGCGGGCCGCGTCAGCCCCGGCGCAGAAGCCCCGGCCCGCGCCGGTCAACACGATGACCCGAACCTCGTCATCATCGGTGGCCTGCTGCATGGCGGCGCGAATTTCGCCGGCCATGATCAAGGTCATGGCGTTCAAGCGGTCGGGGCGGTTCAAGGTGACGACGGCGACAGCGTCTTCGACGGTGTAGATGACTTCACTGTAAGACATTTAATTTCCTAACGCGTTACGCTTGGGGCGCCCGGCCCTGAATGGTGATCCGGTGCATCAGGCGGGTTTGCCCATGATAGTCATTGACGGCGAAATGCTGGGTGCACAGGTTATCCCAAAACGCCATGGCGCCCGGCCGCCAATTGAAGCGGCAGGTAAATTCCGGCCGTGCCGCATGTTGAAACAAAAATTCCAGCAGCGGCTTGCTCTCATCTTCCGTCATGTTGGCGAAACGCAGGGTGAAGCCGCGAGATCGGAAGAGCACACG
>JAYGEA010000284.1:0-36623 GCA_046582635.1 Alphaproteobacteria bacterium | reverse complement strand
CGGCCAGGTTCAACCATTTATGCGCGGTGACATAATCCAGCGGCGCGCCTTTTTGACCGGTCGAAAATAGCAGACCCAATTGCATCTGCGCCACGTTTTCGCCCGCTTCCGCCAGCTTCAATTAATCGTCTGTATAAGCCTTTAATGACCTTGCCATCAATTTTTCCTCCGGTCCGTGGAAACCGCCTGAGCGATTTCGTCGCTGGGAAAATCATGACCCGAAATGGTTAATGGAAGTGTAATCACAAATCAGATTTATGACAAAATTTTATTCTTGGCCCAAGGCGATTTGATCGCTGAGTATTCCCATTGTTAAGTTCAGCAACTCATCCAGGGAGGTGGGGAAGACGCAATAGGAATGACCGGCCGCGGCGTACAAACAATCGAAACGGCCCAAGCTGGCATCCACCGCCGTGGGCAGGGCGGAGGGATAGGCCAACGGCGCCACCCCGCCGATGGCGAAGCCGGTGGCCGCGCGCACCAGATCGGCATCGGCCCGCTTGCATTTGCCCCCCATCCCCAGGCCGGTCGCGAAGACTGACGCCAACGCCTTGGTATCACAGCGCCGGTCGCCGGCCACCAAGGCAATGACAGCCCGGCCGTCACTCCTGTCGCCAATACGGAAGACCAGGGATTTGACGATAGCGCCCAACGCGCAGCCGATGCTGTCGGCGGTATCCTGGGCGGTGCGGGCGGTCTCGGCCAGGGCCAAAATCTCCGCCCCCGATCCCGCCGCCCGCAAGGCCTCCCGCACCCGTTGCACCGACGGGTTATCGATGGGGCTCACCAAATTTGTTTCAGGCCGGAATGTCCATGCCTTTGGCCAAGGCCGGCCGGGCCATCAGATTGTCGTACCAGCGTTTGACGTTGGGGAAGTCATCAAGGTCCACCTCCTGCCAGTCAAAGCGGAAGACCCACGGCAGGGTGGCGAAATCGGCGATGGAGAGATCGCCGGCCAGATAATCCCGCCCCGCCAACCGGGCATCGAGCACGCCGTAAAGGCGGCGGCATTCGGTGTAATAGCGGTTGATGGCGTAGGGCACCTGCTCCTTGGCGGCGCGCTTGAAATGATGCACTTGGCCGAAAATCGGGCCGATGCCGCCCATTTGAAACATCAGCCACTGGATCACTTCATAACGGGCGGCCATGTCTTGGGGCATGAACTTGCCGGTTTTCTCGGCCAGGTACATCAGAATCGCGCCGGACTCGATCACCGTATAGGGCTGACCGCCCGGTCCGTCCTGGTCGATGATGGCCGGAATTTTGGAATTCGGGTTGATGGCGGTGAAGGCGGCGGTGAACTGGTCGTCCTGGCCGATGTTGATGGGATGGATGTTGTAGTCCAGGGCGCACTCCTCGAGCATGATGGAGGCTTTCTTGCCGTTGGAAGTTTTCCAGCTATAGAGATCGATCATTATTTCATATCCTCTTGTCTATGGCACCGTCATGCCCTTGGCCTCGGCGGGCCGGGCGAGACAAGCCGCCAGCCAGCGGCTGACATTGGTGAATTCTTCCAATTGTCCCGGCCGTTGCGCCGGCATCCAGCCCTGAATACGGCCCGCGCACCAGGCATAGGTGGCGACATCGGCGATGGAATAGTCCCCGGCCATGTATTCCCGATCCGCCAGATTGCGGTCCAGCACGCCCAGCAAGCGGATGGCTTCGTTGACGTAGCGGTCGATGGCCCGTTCATTGTCCGCTTGATTACCGATGAACCAGTTGGCCTGACCGAACATGGGCCCCTGCCCGCCTATCTGCCACATCATCCATTGCAATACGTCCGCCCGCGCCGGGGGCTCGGTCGGCAGCAGGGGTGATTGGGTCTTTTCCGCCAAATAAACCAGAATGGCCCCGGTCTCGAAGACGGAAATCGGTTCGCCCTCTACGTCATTGTCGATAATCGCGGGGATTTTGTTGTTCGGCGAGATTTTCAAAAAGGCCGGCGCGAACTGTTCGTCCTGTCCGATGTGCACCTTGTGCACGGTATATGGAAAGCCGACTTCTTCCAACATAATGGAAGCCTTTCGGCCATTCGGCGTGCCGAAAGAATAAAGATCAATCATGCTAGTTACGTTCCCTTGGAGAGATGTGTGCGGCCCCGCCCCCTCAACCTAATCACTTCCCTGGCTATTTTCCAGGGCGCTTTCCAGATCGGCGATCAAATCTTCCGACCCTTCAATGCCGCAGGACAGGCGCAGCAGATCCGGGGGCACCGGGCTGTCGGGCCCTTCGATGCTGAACCTGTGTTCGATCAGGCTTTCCACGCCGCCCAGGGAGGTGGCGCGGGTCCATAATTTGACATTGGCCGCGACGGCGACGGCGCGGGCCTCGCCGCCCCGTACCCGCAGGGACAACATACCGCCGAAACCGCCCTGCATCTGCCGCGCCGCCAGGGCATGATCCGGCGCACTGGGCAGACCCGGATACAGCACCGCCTCCACCGCGTCGTGGCCTTGAAAATGTTCCGCCACGGCCATGGCGTTGCGGCAGGCCGCCTCCACGCGCGGGAACAACGTGCGCATGCCGCGCAGCAGCAGCCAAGCCTCGAACGTGCCCAGGATAGCGCCGCCGTCGCGCCGATTATCCGCCAGGCCCCGCCAAAAGTAGTCCTGGCAGGCACAGATCAGGACGCCTCCGATCATGTCTGCATGACCATTCAGATACTTGGTCGCCGAATGCATAACCAGATCCGCGCCCAATGACAGCGGCTGGCTCAAGACCGGCGTGGCAACGGTGCTGTCCACCGCCAGCAAGGCCCCCGCGCCATGAGCCAGATCGGCGATGGCGGCAATATCGGAAACCCCCCACAACGGATTGGCCGGTGTTTCAATCCAGATCAATTTACTTTGGCCCGGCCGCAACGCCGTCCGGATCGCCGCCAGGTCGCCCATGTCGACGAACTCCACCACCAGGCCCCATGCCACCGCAAAGTCAGCCAGCCATTTGCGAAGGCCCCAATACATCATCCTCGGCACCAGCACATGATAGCCGGGCCGCAGGTTCATGAACACGGCCCCCGCCGCCGCCATGCCCGAGGCGAACAGCATGGCGCCGGCCCCGCCTTCCAGTTCGCACAATAACGCCTCGGCCTGATCGTAGGTCGGGTTGGTGTCCCGGGCATAGCTGTAGCCGGTGCGGTATTGGTTGTCGGGATCCCGCAAAAAGGTCGAGGTGGGATGAATGGGCGGCGTTAATGCGCCCGTCGTCTGATCGATCCAACCCAGGGCGCGGGCCGCCTGGCTGCGCCGCGACCAATTCTCATCTGCGGCCATGGCGCGCATTCCTTGAATATGTCGTTAACATCAATGTGCCGGAAAATTATAGCAAAAGTTTCCTGTCCATTTCAAAGCTTCGTCGATGGCGGCCGCTAACCATCTTCTTCTATGGGATCGCCGCCCAATTGCCGCATCAGCTGTCTGATGTCATCCCCAGCCGCCGCCAATTTGTCGGGTAGTTGAGAGCGCGCCACGATGGAGGCGCCGAAACGGCCGTCGCGATGGAAGGGATAGGAGCCCAGGCTGACCTCGGGATATTTTTCCTGCAGTCCGGTCAGACCCTCGGCCAGGGTACCTTCCGCCAGGTGGACAGCGATGGCGATGGAACGGACGGGATCGCCGCCCACCAGCTCGTGCTTCAGGCTGTGAAACATGGCCTGGCAGACCACGGGGATGCCGGCCAGGACATAGACGTTCTCAACCCGGAAGCCCGGTGCCTTGCTGACCGGGTTCTCCACCAAGGCGGCGCCCATGGGTGTTCGCGCCATGCGCATGCGGGCCTGGTTAAGTTCACCGCCGGTGTGAGCGTAATGGGCCTTGAGAATTTCCATGGCGCCCGGGTGATAATCCACCGCCAGCCCGAAGGCGGCGCCGATGCTGTCGGCGGTGATGTCGTCATGGGTTGGGCCGATGCCGCCCGTCGTGAAGACATAATCATAACGCCCCCTCAGGGCATTTACCGCGGCGGCGATCTCTTCCTCCAGATCAGCCACCACGCGGCATTCGCGCAGCTGCACGCCCACATCATTCAGAGCCTCGGCCAGGAAGCCCAAATTTTTATCCTTGGTCCGGCCGGAGAGTATTTCATCGCCAATGATGATGACGGCGGCGGTTACGGTTTTGGGCTTCTGAGGCATCATGGATGACTTTCCCGATTGGCATTGCGCCGTGACTATAGCATCCCCGATTGCGCTAACCCGACCACGCCGTTAGGTTGCGTCATGATTTTTCCCGATCCCCTGATACACGGCACCCTGCTGCGCCGTTACAAACGCTTCCTGGCCGACATCAAACTGGACGACGGCCGCGAGGTCACGGCCCATTGCGCCAATCCCGGCGCCATGCTGGGCCTTACCCAGGCGGGCGCCGAAGTCTGGCTCTCGCCCTCGCGCAACCCGAAACGCAAGTTGCTATATTCGTGGGAATTGATGCACGCCGACGGCAGTCTGGTGGGCATCAATACCGCCCTGCCAAACGGCCTGGCCGAAGAGGCCATCGCGGCGGGGCAAATCGCGCCGTTGACCGGCTATGCCAACATGCGGCGGGAGGTCAAATATGGTCAGAACAGCCGGATCGATCTGTTGCTGCAGGATGACGGGCGGCCGGATTGCTATGTCGAGGTTAAAAATGTGCATCTGATGCGACAGGCCGGGCTGGCCGAATTTCCGGACTCGGTGACCAAACGCGGGGCCAAGCACCTGGTGGAGCTGGGCGACATGGTGGCCCAAGGAAACCGCGCGGTAATGTTTTATCTGGTACAAAGGATGGATTGTGATCGCTTTGCCGTTGCGGGCGATATTGATCCGACGTATGCCAAGGAACTTGACCGTGTCATGGCGCGCGGGGTTGAGGCCATTTGTTACGATTGCAATATCGAAAGCACGGGGATTGAGGTGCGCGGGGCGATTGCCCTTGCACTGTAGTGCGCTATAGGAATTTGGGGACAAGGGAACCATGAACTACGTGGCCGCCAACGAGGCACCGCCCGAGAATACGGGCCTGATCAAGATTCATGCGCCCGAGGATTTCGAGTGCATGGCGCGCGCGGGGCACCTGGCGGCCGAATGCCTGGACATGATCGGCCCCTTCGTGAAACCAGGCGTGACCACGGACAGCCTGAACACAATTTGCCATGACTTCATTGTCGACCATGATGCCTATCCCTCGCCCCTGAATTATCGCGGTTTTCCCAAATCCGTCTGCATTTCCATCAACCACGTGGTCTGCCACGGCATTCCCGGCGACCGTGTTCTGAAGGACGGCGACGTCATGAACATTGATGTCACGGTGACCCTGGATGGCTGGTTCGGCGACAGCTCGCGGATGTTTTTCGCAGGCAAGCCCAAGTTGAAGGCCCGCCGCCTGTCCGACATCACCTACGAGGCGCTGATGCGCGGCATCGCGACCGTCAAACCCGGCGCCACTTTGGGCGACATCGGCTATGCCATTCAAAGCTACGCCGAGGGGGAGCGTTGTTCCGTGGTTCGGGATTTTTGCGGCCATGGCCTGGGCCGGGTCTTTCACGACGCCCCCAACGTCCTGCACTATGGTGCCGAGGGCAAGGGTTTGGAATTGCGCGAAGGCATGTTTTTCACCATCGAACCCATGATCAACCTGGGCACCTGGGAGGTGAAGATGATGAACGACGGCTGGACCGCCGTCACGCGGGACAAATCCCTGTCTGCCCAGTTCGAGCACTCCCTCGGCGTCACGGCGGACGGCGTGCAAATTTTCACCACCTCCCCCCAAGGCCTGCACAAACCGCCCTATGATAATCCCCGCGGAGTATGAGTTGGCGGATAAAGCAAAAAAACCTCATTACCATGGCCATCGCCAGCGTCTACGGGAACGGTTCCTGAAAGGCGGGCCCGATAGCCTGCCCGCCTACGAACTGCTGGAATTGATCCTGTTCGGCGCCATCCGCCAAGGCGATGTCAAACCCCTGGCCAAGCGGCTGATCGACCGCTTCGATAGCCTGGCCGGCGTCCTCTCGGCGGACCCGGACGCCCTTAGAGCGGCGGGGCTAGGCGAAACCACGGTCGCCCGCCCAGGCCGTCGCCTTGCATCTGTCGCGGCAACAGTTGATGGAACAGCCCATCGTCAGTTCCTGGTAGGCCTTGCTGGACTACTGCCGCGCCGCCACGGGGCACGACAAGACGGAAGCCTTCCGCATCATGTTCCTGGACCGCAAAAACCGCCTGATCACGGACGAGGTGCAACAACGCGGCACCGTTGACCACACCCCCGTCTATCCCCGCGAAGTGGTTAAACGGGCCCTGGAACTGGGCGCCACGGCATTGATCCTGTTGCACAACCATCCCTCGGGCGATGCCACGCCCAGCCGCGCCGATATCGAGATGACAAAAAAAATTGCCGCCGCCGAACCCCTGGGCATCGTCCTGCATGACCACCTGATCATCACCCGCTCCGAGGAAGCCAGCTTTCGCACCATGGGTCTGATTTGAACCAAACGGTCTAAGTCACATTGAGCGAAGTTGCCGGCGGCAGTCTTCCGTGGCCGCCATATCAACCTCCAGTCCATCGGCCGCCAGGATGACGCCGAACTGTTCCCGGGCGAAGTCCGGGGAGATTTTTTCGTTACGGATATCTTCCACCACCGCCATTGGGTCACGGCGCAGTGGATCGCCATAGCCGCCGCCACCCGCCTGTTCGTGGCGGATGACCTCGCCGGCGGTCATGGTGCGCGTAAACTTGCTGGGCAGGGCGCGTGCCTCGCCGTCCGGATCCAGGATGTTCAAGCTTGGCGCCGCCGGGCCGCCGCCAAACAGGCCATAGGGTGGAACATGGGATCGATCCGCGCGCAGCTGCAGGACGGCTTCCTCGGCCAACAGACGATATTGCCGCACCAGCCCCAGACCGCCGCGGAATTCACCGGGTCCACAGGAATTCTCCCGCAAGGCGTATTCTTCAACACGGATAGGATAACGGGCTTCCAACGTCTCGACCGGCATGTTGGACATATTTTGCGAGGGATTGGTAACCCCTTCGATGCCGTCCCGGCTGGCCCGTCCGCCCCAGGCGCCATTGATCATATCAACCAATATGAACGGCGTCTGGCTGCCTTTTTCGTAGCCGCCGATGCAGACAACCGTGTTACCCCCCTCGCCGGCCGCCATGACACTCTCCGGTGCGATTTCCGCCAAGGTACCCAGCACCGCATCGACCACCCGATAACCGGTCAAGGCCCTGGCCGCTACCGCCGAGGGCATGGTCGGATTGAGGATCGATCCCACCGGCGCCGTAACCGTAATACAGCGATAGATGCCCGCATTATTGGGCACTTCACGACCCAGGGCGCAGCGGATGGCTAGATAAGTTGATGATTTGGTGTACGACAAGGTGCAGTTAATGGCGCCCTTGACCTGGTCCGAGGAGCCCGTAAAATCCACCGTCAAATGATCGTCGGAGACTTCAATGGCGCAAACAATCGGGATCGGGCCCCGCTCGAAACCATCGTCGTCAATGTAGTCGGTATAGTTATATCGGCCATTGGGCCAGGCCCGGATCGCCTGACGGGTCAGGCGCTCGCCATAGTCCAGCAGTTCATCGAAATAGTGGCCAAGGCGGATCGCGCCATGGCGGTCGATCAATTTGAGCAGGGCCTGGGCGCCGATATTACAGGTCGCCAGTTGCGCCTGTAGGTCTCCAATTAACATATCGGGCAGGCGCACATTTTTGCGCAGCATTGCAAACAGAGTTCGGTCAGGTTGGCCGGCGGCGTATAATTTCAGCGGCGGTATGCGCAAACCTTCCTGAAATATCTCTGTCGAGTCGGATGCATTCGAACCCGGCACCCGGCCACCCACGTCCGAATGATGCGCGATCACCACGGCGAAGCCCTGCAAGGTAGCGTCATGAAATATGGGCTTGAACATAAAGATGTCGGGCAGATGCATGCCGCCCGCGTACGGGTCGTTCAGGATGATGATATCGCCATCGTGGAGGTCATCGCCATATTCGGCCAGGATGACATCCATGGCATCGGGCACGGACCCTAGATGCAACGCCACCGTTTTGGCTTGGGCCAGAATGCGGCCCCGTGCATCACAAAGGGTTGCTGAAAAGTCCAGCACATCGCGCACAATCGGCGAGCGGGCGGTGCGCATGACGGTGTAGGCCATGTCATCGACAATGGTGTCCAAACCATTTTTGATCACCGCAAATGTGATTGGATCGACGTTACGGTCCGTCATGCCCCGCCCTCCGCCAAGGTGATCATAAGGTTTCCGATTTTGTCTGCCTCCAGGTGTGCTCCTGGCGGGATGGCAATGGTGCAATCGGCGCTTTCCAGGATCATCGGCCCCTCTGCCGTGCCCAGATGTGCCGTGCCCGGAAAATCCGAACGGTTGATGACCGGCGTATCCACCCAGCCGATGTCGCGGGAGAAGAAAACCGGACGCACGCCGCCCGACGTCCCTGTATTTGTGTCGTTCATGGTTCGCAAATCCGAAAAATCCAGTTTGCCGGAACGAAGACCGCGGGCGAGGAGCCGTAGATTTACGACCTCGACCGCATCCTCGGCCGCGTATTGATAGAGGTCGCGATAGGCGTCAAGAAATGCGGCCCTAAGGCTCTCGATGCCGGCCTGTTCCAGGTCATCGGGCAGAGCCACCGGTATTTCGGAATCCTGACCTTCGAAACGCATCTCCAAGGTGAAGGCCAGTTGCATCTGATCGGAAGCGACATTTTCCTCGCGCAACGCAGCCACGGCCTGTTGGCGCAGGCGATCGGCGGCAGCGCCAAGTTCGGTCATGATCAGGTGGTCCAGCAGGCCGGGCATGGCGGCCAGGAAGTGGCGTTCCACATCCCCCGTCAGCATGCCCAACGCAGTGAACACACCCGGCATCATGGGCAGCATGATGCGGCGGATTTCCAGACTGCTGGCCAGATCACAGGCGTGCATGGGCCCGCTGCCGCCGAACGCCGCCAAGGCATAGTCGCGCGGGTCAATACCCCGTTCCACACTGACGGCACGGATGGCCCGTGCCATATTGGCGTTCGCCACTTCCCGCACGCCGAATGCGGCCTCTTCAATACTCAAATTCAATGGCTGGGCCAGGTGGATCTCGATCGCGCGGCGGGCCAGGTCCACGTCCAGCCGCAGATCACCCCCCGCCAGCGTGGTGGGCAGGTATCCCAGAACCGCATTGGCGTCACTGACCGTCGGCCGTTCGCCGCCCTGGCCATAGCAGGCCGGGCCGGGATCGGCGCCGGCTGACCGTGGCCCCACATGCAGCAACCCGCCAGTGTCGATCCAGGCGATAGAGCCGCCGCCGCTGCCCACCTCCGCCACATCAACGGTGGGCACCCGCATCATATAGCCGCCGGCCTTGATAAAGCGGGCCGGGGTGGAGATGCCGTCGCGGAATTCATACTCATTGGCGCGGGAGATCTCACCGTCCTGAACCAGCGAGGCGGATGCCGTCGTGCCCCCCATGTCGAAGACAACGAGATTATTCATGCCGGCCGCCTGCCCCAGCCGCGCCGCGCCCACCACACCGGCCGAACGGCCCGAGGAAATAAAGAACACCGGTTTTTCCTGGGCCGTGCGGGCGGTGGCCAAACCGCCATTGGAATCGCTTACCAATAACGGCGCCGCAATCCCCATTTCGACCAGACCATGGGCCAGACGCCGCAGATAGCTTCGCAGCACGGGCAGCACATAGGCGTTCACCACAGCGGTCGATGTGCGTTCGTACTCGCGTATTTCCGCCAGCACCTTGACCGAGGCTGAAATGGCGATATCCGGAAACCATTGCCGCAACAATTCATACGTCCGCAATTCATGATCGGGATTGCGGAAACTATTGATGAAACAGACCGCAATGGCTTCCACGCCATCGGCCGCCAATGCGGCGGCAACAATGTATAGTTCTTCCTCGTCCAGCGCAGTGATAACGGTGCCGTCGGCGGCAATGCGTTCGCTGACTTCCCGGCGCAACCGTCTCGGCACAAGGGGGATGGGTTTTTCCCATTGCAAATCAAACATGTCGGGCGTGCGCACCCGGCCGATTTCAAGGACGTCACGGAAGCCCTTGGTGGTGATCAGGCCGGTCTTCGCACCCTGTTTTTGCAGCAATGTGTTGGAACCCACCGTGGTGCCGTGGAGGACTTCCTCCAGGTCGGACGGCGCCAGGTCCGCAAGGCGCAATAAATCCCGAATGCCATCCAATACCGCCACTTCCGGTCGATCAGGGGTCGAGGCGCATTTGTGGTACCAAATGCCGCCCCCTCCGTCGCTTAACGCCAGATCGGTGAACGTGCCGCCGATATCAACCCCGATCCGCGCGCCTACGCCCATGCCTACTGTCCCCTATGGTCCCTAAATACCGTGTCTTGCGACAGAGTAGCAGGAATTGTCATGACTTTTCTGTATAGTGACTTGAAATAAGAAACGAGCGATCTCGCGAGGAGAGCAAGAGCATGGATATTTCGGTTGAAACAATGGTAACGGGACAATCAATCCCGCGTCCGGAAGACAATTATCTGCTGCGGGGGCAGGGCCGTTACACCGATGATGTGAGCCTGCCCGGCCAGGCACATGCTTATATCCTGCGTTCGTCACTTGGGCACGGCGTCATCCGCGCCATTGATGTCACCACCGCCGCCCGGATGGCGGGCGTCCTGGCGGTCTATACCGGGGCCGACCTGATCGCCGCCGGCTATGGCACCCTGCCCTGCAACGTCGCCTTGAAGAACCGCGACGGCAGCGCGTTGAAAGTACCGGACTATCACGCCCTGGCGGTGGACCGGGTGCGTTATGTGGGCCAGCCGGTGGCCGCCGTGATCGCGGAGACCGTCGCCCAGGCCAGGGATGGGGCGGAAGCCATCGGCCTGGAGCTCGACCAACTGGACGCCGTCGACACGGTGGAGGCCGCGGGAGGGGACGGGGCGCCACGGATTTGGCCGGATATCCCCGGAAACCTGTGTCTGGATTTTGCCAACGGCGACAGGGAGGCCGTGGATGCGGCCTTTGCCAAGGCCGACCATGTCACCCGTTTGAACATTTTCAATAACCGTGTCGTCATCGCGGCCATGGAACCGCGTGCGGCGGCAGCTGTCTTTGACGGCCGGTTTACGCTGTACGTGGGTTGCCAGGGTCCGTTTGCGACCAAGAACGTGATGGCCAATCGGATCTTGAATGTGCCGCCTGAACAGGTTCGCGTCATTACGGGCAATGTGGGCGGCTCGTTTGGAATGAAATCGCCGGTCTATCCCGAATATGTCTGCATCCTTCATGGCGCGCGAGACCTGGGCCGTCCCATCAAATGGTGTGATGAACGCAGCGACAGCTTCCTCTCGGACCAGCACGGCCGCGACAGCGTGGTCGAGGCGGCCCTGGCCCTGGATGGGAAAGGCAATTTTCTGGCCGCTCGCGTGGACGGCCTGGCCAACATGGGCGCCGCCCTCAGCGCGGTGGGACCCCAGGTTCAGGTCAACAACATCTTCAAGAACATGCCCAGCGTCTATACGATCCCGCAAATTGCGATCACCACGAAATACTATTTCACCAATACCACGCCCATTGGCGCCTATCGCGGCGCCGGCCGGCCGGAAGTGAATTACTATATGGAGCGGCTGATCGACCTGGCCGCCCGGCAAACGGGCCGCGACGCGGTTGAACTGCGCCAGCAAAATCTGGTCTCCGCCGCCGCCATGCCCTACACCTCGGCCTCCGGTCAGCTCTATGACAGCGGTGATTTTCCGGGACTTTTGGATAAATGCATCGCCGCCGCGGATTGGGACGGCTTCGCCGCCCGGCAGGCCGCCTCCAAGGCAAAGCGTTTGCTGCGGGGGCGCGGCCTATCCTGCTATCTGGAGGCCACCGCGCCCAGCGGCAAGGAAATGGGCGGCATAGGGTTTGAAGAGGACGGCACAATTACCCTGACCACGGGCACCTTGGACTATGGCCAGGGGCATGCCGCGCCCTTTGCGCAGGTTCTGGCCGATCAATTGGGTCTGCCGTTCGAAAAAATTCGTTTGGCACAGGGCGACAGCGATCAGTTGATCGCCGGCGGCACGGGCGGCTCACGCTCCATGATCGCGACCGGCGCGGCGGTGGTGGCGGTCAGCGCCGAGGTAAGGGAGAAAGCCCGGCATCTGGCCGCCGATAAGTTGGAGGCGGTGGTGGAAGACATCGAATTTACCGCCGGCACCCTACGGGTCGCGGGCACCGATCGGCAAATCAGCCTGTTGGAACTGGCGCAAAGCCCCGAAGGCCGGGCGGGCGAGCTGAACGCCGCCCTGGCCATCGATACCCCGCCCTCAACCTACCCCAACGGCGCCCATGTCTGCGAAGTGGAGATCGACCCCGAGACCGGCGTCACCACTATTCAGCGTTATCTGGCCGTTGATGACTTCGGCGTCATGGTCAACCCGGATATCGTCGCCGGCCAGGTCCACGGCGGCGTCGCCCAGGGCATCGGCCAGGCCCTGATGGAGCACGCGGTCTATGACGGCCAGGGCCAATTGCTGTCGGGATCGTTCATGGACTACGCCATGCCCCGGGCCGATCAAATCCCCTTTATCGAATTCGACGAACACCCAAGCCCGGCCACGTCCAATCCCCTGGGCGTCAAGGGTTGTGGCGAGGCGGGCTGTTCGGGCTCCTTGCCGGCGGTGATGAACGCTATTGTCGATGCCCTCGCGCCCCTTGGCGTTACCCATATCGACATGCCGGCAACGCCAGAGAAAGTCTGGCGGGCCATCAATTCAAATGCCTAGATAGTGAGTTCTCGCGCGGTCGATTTTAGCCGCGCTGGCCAAACAGCATGGTGACATTGATCCGCCGATCGACGTAGCGATCACCGAAGTGGAAAATGTCCGATTCATGCAGGACGTTGGAATCGAACATCACCACGCGATTTTGCCGATGCGCCACGGTGATCGGTTGATTGGTGCCCGAGGCCAGAAAATCCCGAATTGCCGTTTCATCGTCGTTGTATTTTTGAAAATCCCATGACAAGGGCATAGTGCGGGTGTGGACGACGAGCCCACCGCTTTCCGGGTCCTGGTTGGCGTCATCCGGGGTGATCCAGAAATTGACGTTCACCGCCGCCTCATCGGCATGCACGCGGATGGCCTGTTGGCTGCTGTCGTATTTGTAGGCCCAAATCTTGCGTAGTTTGTGCGGCCCGATAACGTCCGGAAAACATTTGCCCAGTTCCTCGGCGATTTGCAGCACCAGCGGCATGGCAAAGCCTTCTTCAATGTAGGCGCCTATGTAGCCGCGCGGATGGCGAACATCAAACCAGATCGTCGATTCACGGCAAAACCGATAAAGCCCGGCCAGCGCCTCGGGCCGAAGGAAATCGTCAAAGACCACCATGTTGGGGTTGGATTGGTGATAGTTTCGCGCGATTTGCTCGAAATCCAGGTTTTTATTGAGGGCGCCGCCGATGCAGACCCCCGGCGGATCGTAATGGAGCAGCCGATTATAATAATCGCCAATGGCGGCTTGTTGTTCAGGTGTCAGTGAAATCAACTCTTGTTCCGAACCCGCTTCCATCAGGTCGTCCAGGACCTCCTCATACGCTGCGGCGATGGCCAGAAACGTCTGGGGTAGAATATTCTGTTCGACGAGATAGCGGAGTTGGTCGCGGTCGTGCCGTAGTTTGGTTGCCGAGGCCAGGACAAAATTGCCGGCGTCGGGGTTTTGCTTTGATTTCACGGCCCGCTTGATCTTCAGCGCCTGGGCGAACGGCGCGATGGATGCTTGATGCTCTCCCTGGTCGACCCGAATGACGCCGAGATTTTGATAACCCTGATAGTCGTCGGGCGCCAGATCGATGGCGCGGCAATAGGCGGAGGCGGCTTCTTCCAGGCGGCCCATTTCACGTAAGGTATTGCCGAGATTTAGATACAGTTCCGGCTGCACGGCGTGGGCTTCGGTCAGGCGTTGCAATTCGCCAAATGCTGCTTCGTGCCGGCCGTGGCGACGGAAATGGTTCGCCAGGCTGGCGCCGAGGCCGACATCGCCGGGCGCCATGGCCAATCCCTTTTGAAAAACCGCCTCGGCCTCCGACGCCCTGCCGGATTGTGACAAGGCGACGCCCAAGACATTGTAATGCGCAGGGACATCCGGCCCCAGGGCAATCGTCCGTTCCGCCAAATTGATTGCCGTGTCGGTCTGCCCCAACTCCAAGGCGATGACCGCCATTAGGTTGAGGGCGGCGGCATTGTCCGGATCAGATTCAAGGATTGTCTGACAGGTGCTGGCGGCCTCGCTTATCCGGCCGGCCTGAAAGCGATCAAGCGCAAATTGCAGGTTATCCTCCAAAACGCTCATGTGACGAACTCCGGCTCCGGGTGAAGGCGTCTAATTGCGGAACTAGTGGCGCTGGCGTTGGCGCAATATTCAACAATTCCAGGACTTGATCCATCGTCTGATAAATTTACGATTATTCCTTGAAGATATTCGAGATCTTTTGCCGGAAAATGAGATCAGGGCCGAACGGCTGATTGGGCCGCGTTTTCAAGCCGCGAAACTAACCCTATTCGGCGGATATTCTGTTCAGCGTTTCTGGCTCGCGCTTGGACAGCTTGGCGATCTTGGCTTCCATCTTCGGCGCGATCACGCCGATGGAGATGATGTACTTGGCGGCGTCTTCCACTGGCATATCCAGGTAGATCAGGTCGCGGCGCGGCACCATCAACAGAAATCCGGAGGTCGGGTTCGGCGTGGTCGGGACATAGATGTTGATCATGTCGTCATCCAGGCGCACGGCCACCTCGCCCTCGGTATCGCCGGTGACGAAGGCTACGGTCCAGATGCCGCGACGGGGATATTCCACCAGCACGGCCTGACGGAAGGAGTTGGAAGACTGGCTTAGAACAGTTTCCAGTATCTGCTTCAAAACGCCGTAAATGGTCCGCACAACGGGCATGCGGTTGACCAGGCGTTCCCCCGCCTTCAATAAGGTACGGCCGAATATGTTGGCGGTCAGAAAGCCGACAAAAGTCAGAATAACGACGGAAATTACCAGTCCAAGGCCAGGTAATGAAAACGGCAGATAGTTTTCCGGATTGTATTTTGCCGGCAACAGCGGGATCGCCTGGCTATCGACCCAGTCGATGAATTGCCAGATCAGGTAGATCGTCAATGCAATGGGCGCCGTGACAATAATACCGGTCAGAAAATAGTTGCGCAGACGGGTGAACAAACCCGGACGTTGACGCGGCGCAATCAGAACGGGCGTATCACCGCCCCCTTGTTCCGGGGCCGTCTGTTCAGCCTCATTCCGCTGCTCTGTGTCCGACGGCGTTTCCGGCATGATTTCTTACCCAATGGTTAACGTACTCGGCATTCACATAATGCCGAATGGCCCCAGTGTCCATCTTATTCGCCTTTACCAAATCCCTGTTGTATGGTGGTCCCAACAACGACCCTTTCAAACCGATTGAAGATGATACGGCGACCTGCCTACATAGCCATAATTGCAAGCTTACTGCTTGGATTGTTCTGCCTGTTTTCCCAGCCCGCCGCGGCGGATTTCAACGGCGCCGTGGTGGCGTATGACCACGGCAAATTTAGTCCTGCCCATCGGGAATTCCTCTCCTTGGCGGAACGGGGCCACGCTGGCGCGGAGTTCATGTTGGGCGCCATGCGGTTTTATGGCAAGGGCGTACAGCGTAATGATGCCTTGGCCGCGGTGTGGTTTCACAAATCCGCCATCAAGGGCAACCCTTCCGGGCAACTGGCCTTTGGCTCCCTGTATATACGCGGTTTGGGCGTGCGCCAGGACCTCGTCAAGGCCTATGGCTGGCTGACCGTGGCGGCCCATCATACCGTCCCCGGCCTGCAGCAGCAGGCCATCGCCCTGCGGGACGAGGCCGCGCGGCTGATGCGGCCCGACGAGATATCCGATGCCCAGCGTTGGGCCAGCGGTTTCAAGGCACGGGGTTCGGGTCTGACCCTGGAATAGCATACGATTGGAGGGCAGAGATGCGTTTACAGGATAAGGTCGCTATCGTCACCGGCGCCGGCGCTGGATTTGGCGGTGGCATTGCCCGTCGCTTCGCCGAGGAAGGCGCCCACGTCATCGTCAACGACATCAACGCCACAAATGCTGATGTCGTGGTTGCCGATATCAGAAACAATGGCGGATCGGCCATATGTGTGGCCGGGGATGTTTCCTCCGACGGGGACACGGCGGCCTTGGTGGCCGGCGCGGTCGAGGCATTTGGCGGCCTGGATATCATGGTCAATAATGCCGGGGTGCCCCAACGCAACATGCCCATGGAGGAGGTTCCCGAGGGTGCCTTCGACCAGATCTTTAATGTCAACGTCAAGAGCCTCTATTGGGCCGCTATTCACGCCCTTCCTGAAATGCGCAAACGCGGCGGCGGCGCCTTTGTCAACACCTCCTCGACCGCCGCGTTGAGCCCGCGGGCCGGTCTGGTCTGGTACAATGCCTCCAAGGGTGCGGTGAACACCATCACCAAGGGCATGGCGATCGAATTGGCCGGCGATAATATTCGGGTCAACGCCATCTGCCCCGTGGCCGGCGAAACCCAGATGCTGGCCGAGTTCGCCGGCGGCGAGGTGACGCCCGAAATTCGACAAATGTTCCTAAATAGCATTCCCCTGGGCCGCTTCAGCCAACCCCTCGATATTGCCAATGCGGCGCTGTTTCTGGCTTCCGACGAGGCCGCCATGATCACCGGCGTGTGCATGGAAGTGGACGGCGGGCGCTGTATCTGAAGATATCCGGAAAACCTATTCGAATCTCGTAGCCCGCCGGAGGGAGAGTGGTTATATTGCGCCCGCTCGAGGGGTGGGGATCGGGCCCATTTCATACGATAAGGAAGCCAGCCAGTGCCCAAACGCACGGACATCAGCAGCATCATGATCGTCGGCGCCGGGCCCATTATTATTGGCCAGGCCTGCGAGTTCGACTATTCCGGCACCCAGGCCTGCAAGGCCCTGCGCGACGAGGGTTACCGCGTCATTTTGGTGAATTCGAACCCGGCCACCATCATGACCGACCCCGATTTCGCCGATGCAACGTATATCGAACCAATTACACCGGATATCGTGGCCAAGATCATCGCAAAGGAGCGCCCGGACGCCATATTGCCCACCATGGGCGGGCAGACCGCCCTGAATACGGCCATGGCATTGCACGAAAACGGCACCTTGGCGGAGTTCAATGTTGAATTGATCGGCGCCAAGCCCGACGCCATCAACATGGCCGAGGACCGCAGGCTGTTCCGCGAGGCCATGACCCGGATCGGCCTGGAGACCCCGACGGCCGGCATCGCCCACAACATGGCCGAGGCCTGGGACGCATTGGAGCTGGTGGGACTGCCGGCGATCATCCGGCCCTCGTTTACCCTGGGCGGCACGGGCGGCGGCATCGCCTATAATCGCGATGAATTTCAGGCCATCGTGACCACGGGCCTGGATGCCTCTCCCACCGACGAAGTGCTGATCGAGGAATCCGTCCTGGGCTGGAAGGAATACGAGATGGAGGTGGTGCGCGATCAAGCGGACAACTGCATCATCGTCTGTTCCATCGAGAATGTTGACCCCATGGGCATCCACACCGGCGACAGCGTCACCGTGGCCCCGGCCCTGACCCTGACGGACAAGGAATATCAGATCCTGCGCAACGCCTCCATCGCCTGCCTGCGCGAGATCGGCGTGGATACCGGCGGCTCGAACGTGCAGTTTGCCCTGAACCCGGAGGACGGCCGCCTGGTGGTGATCGAGATGAACCCCCGGGTCTCCCGCTCTTCGGCCCTGGCTTCAAAAGCCACCGGCTTCCCGATCGCCAAGGTGGCCGCCCGCCTGGCCGTGGGCTACACCCTGGACGAATTGGACAACGACATCACGGGTGGCGTAATCCCGGCCTCGTTCGAGCCGACAATCGATTATGTGGTCACCAAGATACCTCGATTTACGTTCGAAAAATTTCCCTCGACCGAGGCTTTGCTGACCACCTCCATGAAATCAGTGGGCGAGGCCATGTCCGTGGGCCGCACCTTCGCCGAAAGCCTGCAAAAGGCCCTGCGCTCCATGGAAACCGGCCTATCGGGCCTGGACGAAATTGTTATTCCGGGTGTCGACGATGACACGGTGGATGCCCTGCGCAAGGCATTGGGCCAACCTGCACCCGATCGTCTGCTGGTGGTGGCCCAAGCCCTGCGTCACGGCATGGCGAGGGACGAGATTGAGCGGATCACCCGCATCGATCCCTGGTTTGTGGCGCAGGTCGCCGATCTGGTCGCCACGGAAGATGAGATCATCGCCAACGGTCTGCCCGATCAGCCGCGTTTGATGCGGGCCTTGAAGGCACAGGGTTTCTCCGACCAACGCCTGGCACAGCTAAGCGGGCAAAGCACGGCGGCGGTTAGCGCCCACCGCATCGGCCTGGATGTGCGCCCGGTTTACAAACGCATCGATACCTGCGCCGCCGAGTTCGAAAGCCATACACCCTATATGTATTCCACATACGAGGGCCTGAACCAGCCGGCGGAATGCGAAGCGCGGCCCAGCGACCGGGAAAAAATCATTATCCTTGGCGGCGGGCCGAACCGCATCGGCCAGGGCATTGAATTCGACTATTGCTGTGTTCACGCCGTCTTTGCCCTGCGCGAGGTCGGCTATGAGGCGATCATGGTGAACTGTAATCCCGAGACCGTATCGACGGATTACGACACCTCGGACCGTTTGTATTTCGAACCCCTGACGGCCGAGGACGTGCTGGAGATCATCCGTCTGGAACAGAGCAACGGCAGCCTGAAGGGCGTGATCGTGCAGTTTGGCGGGCAGACCCCGTTGAAGCTGGCGGCCGAGCTGGAAGCGGCGGGCGTGCCCATCCTGGGCACCACCCCCGATGCCATCGATCTGGCCGAGGATCGCCACCGGTTTCAGGAACTGCTGCAGCGGCTGGAACTGAAACAACCCCCCAATGGTATCGCCACGTCGTCCGAGGAGGCCCATGCGGTGGCGGACCGTATTGGCTTTCCCGTCGTCGTGCGGCCATCATATGTGCTGGGCGGCCGGGCCATGGAGATTGTCCGCGACGAGGCGCAATTGGATCGTTACATGCGCGAGGCGGTCAAGGTTTCCGGCGACAGCCCGGTGCTGGTCGATGGTTATCTGCAGAACGCCATCGAAGTTGATCTCGATGCCTTGGCCGATGGCACGGATGTGGTGGTGGCCGGGATCATGGAGCATATCGAGGAGGCCGGTATCCATTCAGGCGATTCGGCCTGTTCCCTGCCCCCCTATACCCTGAGCGACGACATCGTAACGGAGATCGGCCGCCAGGCGGATGTCCTGGCCCGGGGCCTTTCGGTGGTCGGTCTGATGAATGTTCAGTTTGCCGTTCAGGGCGACGAGATTTTTATTCTCGAGGTCAATCCCCGCGCTTCGCGCACCGTGCCCTTCGTGGCCAAGGCCATCGGCCATCCCATCGCCAAACTGGCGGCCCGTATCATGGCGGGGGAAAAGCTAGCGGATTTTGACTTGAATATGAAGCGCCACAGCCATATTGCGGTGAAAGAGGCTGTGTTCCCTTTCGCCCGTTTCCCCGGTGTCGATGTGCTGTTGGGACCGGAGATGAAATCCACCGGCGAGGTTATGGGTCTGGATAGCTCGTTTGCCGCCGCTTTCGCGAAATCGCAGATTGCCGCGGGTACGGAACTGCCCCTGGAGGGGGAGGTATTTATTTCCGTCAAGGACCGGGACAAGCCCGCCGCCTTGGAATTGGCACGGGAGTTGGCGCGTTTGGGTTTTGACATTGTCGCAACCACCGGCACGGCAAGCTATCTACACGAACAAGGCATTGCGGTCCGCCGGGTCAACAAGGTTCTGGAAGGACGGCCTCATATTGTTGATGACATCACCAATGGTGCTATCGCCTTGATCTTCAACACCACGGAAGGCGCCCAGGCCATTGCCGACAGCTTTACCTTGCGCCGGGCCGCATTGACCCATCGTATTCCCTATTACACCACGATTTCCGGCGCCAAATCGGCCATGCAGGCAATTGGGCATTTAAAACAACGGGGCCTTGATGTTGCCCCCTTGCAATCTTACTTCTAATCTTCTGTTGTGGATTGGTGCCAATGGACCGATCATCGCAACCCGAGCAAAAAAGAGGCTTACGACTGCTAAATGGAAAAGGTGCCCATGACCCGTGCGGGTTTCGACCGTATGGAAGAAGAATTGAAACGGCTGAAGGGCGTGGAACGCCCCGCCATCATCCAGGCAATTGAAGAGGCGCGTGCCCATGGGGATCTGTCGGAGAACGCGGAATATCATGCCGCGAAGGAACGGCAGTCCTTTATTGAAGGCCGGGTGATCGAGCTTAGCAGCAAGGTCAGCCGGGCGCAGATCATCGACACCTCCACCATGTCCGGCAAAACCGTCAAATTCGGCGCCACGGTCACCGTGGTCGACGATGACGATGAAAGCGAGATGAAGTTCCAGATCGTTGGCGAGGACGAGGCCGACATCAAGGCAAAGCGCCTCTCCGTCAGCTCCCCCCTGGCCCGCGCTCTGATCGGCAAACAGGTCGGTGACGAGGTCGAAGTGGCGACGCCGTCAGGCGGCAAGTTCTATGAATTGCTGAAAGTGCAGTACGTCTAAAGCGGTTCCGGCTGCGATGGCCTGGTCGCAATCCAGATCGCGACGGGCGCCAATGTCGCGCCAACCAGAACGGGCACGATCATATTCTGGTTCAGGGTCAGGGCCACATACGTGAAGGAAGCCCCCATCATCTTGATGGCCAGTACTTTCGCCCTGATGGGAATGGCGCGGTATTGATGCCAATCCTGGATAACCCGGCCGAAGCGCGGGTGGTTATAGAGCCACAGATGCAACCGCTCCGACGAGCGCGAAAAGGCCCAGGCGGCGATCAGCAGGAACACCGTTCCAGGCATCACGGGCAGGATAATTCCGATAATGCCCAATGCCGTGCAGACCAGCCCAAGGGCCAGCATTGCCAGCTGCATGGAGCGGCACAGGGTGGGCGGCGCTGCTTGTTCTATTGTCATGGCAACAATGATCAACCAAAGTCATGAACAAACGATTGATTTGGATGATTTCCCGATTGGTCTTGCCCGTCGATATGGTCGATAATGGGCGGATGAGCGTGGTGGCGACATGAGCGGCAATTGGGAATGTCTGTCCTGTGGCCATGTCTACGACCCCGTCCTGGGTGCGCCGGAGGACGACATGCCGCCCGGTACGCCGTTCGCTGATCTGCCCGCGGGCTGGACTTGTCCCGAATGCGGCACCCACAAGGGTAATTTCGCGCCGTCGAAAGACAATTGAGTTCATGTATCGGGAAGTGACAATATGACCGAGGCATTCGATCTAAAGACCCGTAAGGCGATCAACGATCCGGACCCTATTTTCGCCGCCATGCTGGCCGAGCAGCCCGTGCATTATAGCGCCGGCCTGAAGGGCTGGGTTGTCGCGGACTACCACAATGTAAAGCTGGCCTTGACCGATGATCGTTTCTCGGTCGAGAAGATGTCGCCCTTCGCCGATCACATGGCGGCCGGCGACGATGCCCACAAAATCAGAAAACTGGCCCAGGTTCTGGGCGGCTGGATGGTTTTCAAGGATCCGCCGGCCCATACCCGCCTGCGCCAGGTGCTGCAGCAGCCTTTCAAGCCGCGGGAAATGGAAAAGCTGCGCGGCGAGGTCATCCGTATCGCCAACGAAGTGGCCGGCGAAATGGCCCAACAGGCGGGCGAGGTGGTGGATTTCATGGCAGCCTTCGCCAATCCCCTGCCGGCCCGGGTCATCGCGGTGCTGATCGGCGTTGATATGGCCATGGTGCCGCAATTGACCGCCTGGTCCAGCGATATTGCCAAATTCGTCTTTTCTGCCCGCGACACTCCGGATAAATACAGCCGCGCCCACGGCGCCCTGGTGGAGATCGAAGCCTTCTATCGCGAGGTCATCGCCGATCACCGCGCCCGCCCCCGGGATGATATGCTAAGCCGGATGATCGCCCATGATGGTGGTGATAGCGGTGATAGGGGCGGTGGCGCACCACTGACGGACGCCGAAATCGTCTCCATGATGATCCTGTTCCTCTTTGCCGGGCACGAGACCACGGCCAATCTAATTGCCAACGGCCTGGTCGCCCTGTTGGCGAACCCCGGGCAATTGGCCCGGCTGCGGGATGATTTCTCCCTGTTACCCGGCGCCGTGGAGGAGTTCCTGCGCTACCAAGGACCGGTGCAAACCATCGTGCGCATCGCCAAGGAAGACATCGAACTGGGCGGCCATGATATCAAGGCGGGTGATCGGGTCTTTGCCTTGATTGGTGCCTCGCACCATGATCTGTCCATCTTCAAGGATGCCCAGGACGTGGATATCGCCAGGGTGCAAAACCCCCATGTCGCCTTCGGTTTCGGCATTCATATGTGCATCGGCGCGCCGCTGGCCCGGATTGAGGGCCAGGAGGCGTTTCGGGTCTTGTTAAGCCGGTTCGAAGATTTCCAGTTGGCGGCGGGCGAGCTGACCTGGCGCGACGATTTCGTCACCCGTGGCTTGGAAAAGCTGCCCTTGACGTTCAAACTGCGCGACAATTGAAGTTCAAATATGGGGGAGACGTTTCGTGAGCTTTGAAAACAAAACCGTCGTTATCACGGGCGCGGCCGGCAATCTGGGTGCCGCCGTGGCGACGGCCTTTTACGATGCGGGTTCGCGCGTCATCCTGGTTGATGCGAAAATGGAGTTCCTCGACAGCCGGTTCCCCGAAGCCGATCCCCGCTATGTGAGAGTGGCGGTCGATTTGTTGGAAGCGGGCGCGGTCAACCGCTCTTTTTCGACGATCCAGGCCCAGTTCGGCGGCATTGACGTGCTGTGCGCCATCGCGGGTGGTTTTCACATGGGTGAAACGGTGCATGAAACGCCGGCCGATATCTGGGACCTGATGCAGAATATGAACGTCCGCACTTTACTGAACTCGGCCGCCGCCGTGGTGCCTCATATGATCGCCCGGGGGTCGGGTAAAATCGTCACCATCGGCGCCAACGCGGCCCTGAAAGGTATTCCGGGGATGGGCAGCTATTGCGCGGCGAAAAGCACGGTCATGCGGCTGACCGAATCCATGTCGGGCGAACTGCGCGAAAAAGGCATCAACGTAAACTGCGTCATGCCCTCGATCATCGATACCCCGGTCAACCGTGCCGACATGCCCGATGCGGATCCAGGACTTTGGGTCTCTCCCGAGGATCTAGCGTCGGTTATCATGTTCTTGTGTTCCGCCAAGGCCAAGGCCGTCCACGGCGCTCTGATCCCCGTCGTGGGGCTATCCTAAACGTTCTAGGACAGCTTTGCCGAGGCGGGCACCGGCGCTTCGCAGTTTAGGGCGTCGTGCAGGGATTTGGGCGAGATGATACAGCGGGCCAAATTGGCCCGCCACAGATCGGCGCCTTTCAGATCGGCGGCGGATAAATCAGCGCCGATCAAATTCGCGTCCGTCAGAGTGGCGGAGGCCAGATTGCTGTTTGTCAAATTGGCGCCGCTCAAATCCGCGCCGGTCAGATCCGCACCGACCAGTTTGGCACCGCATAGGCGGGCACCGGTTAATTTGGCATTGGCCAGGCTGACATGGCTTAAATCACGACCCTCCAGGTTCACGTCGCTGAGGTTCTCGTCGGACAGATCGGCGCGGACGCCGTCGCTATCCCCTTGCAGCCAGCGATGATGGGCGGTCAAAGTGCGCAGCAGGCGGCGGTTCCGCGCCGCCATGCGCAGGCGCTGTTCTTCGTCGACGATGTTCTTCTCGATGATCCGGGTATCGACGGGCAGTTGGGTCAGGCCGAGAATGACACGCAGGCGCCGCTGGGCGTGCTTCATGTCGTAAGCTTCCAGATCGCCGGTGGTCAGACTGCCGCCGGGATGGAAGCGAACTTCGTAAATGTATTCGATCAGATCGGGTTTATTTTGCTCGTTGGTATCCGCCTCGGCGGCCTCCAAGGCGGCCAGCTCGGCCGCAATCTCGTCGGGTAGTGCATAGTTGCTGTTGTGACCAATACCGGGCTGCCATTCGGCAACATTATCTTTGATCTTCCCGTGCGGCTTGGCCATTAAATTTCCTCCTGTGGCCCACCCCGGAAATACATTGCCCAAAAAGCACCGGGATTGGCTTAATCCAACGGCTTTGAATTATAGTTAAACTTGATTAACAAAAACTTAGTCCGCGCTAACCACGAATCCGCAGGCTTTTCGGATCATACAGGGGGCGCAGGGAGGCGGTGGCGGCGACCTGTTCGCAGGCCACCTCAATCATGTAGGCGCCCCCCTTGATAAATTCAGCATCGATCGTGCCGCCGTCCGGATTATGCACATAGCCCAGGCCAATGGCGGCGCCAAGGGTATGGCCGTAAGCACCCGAACAGATGTGCCCGGCGATCACCCCGTCGCGCCAGATGGGTTCGTTGTGGTACAGTAGCTTCTCCGGATCCTCCAGCCTGAACTGCACCAGGCGCTTGGTTGGCCCCGCCTGGCGCTGGCGCAACAGCGCCGCCCGCCCGATGAAACCACCCACCTTGTCCCAGGCCACGGCAAATCCAAGGCCGGCCTCAATCGGGGTATCCTCGTCCGTGATATCGTGGCCCCAATGGCGGTAGGCTTTTTCCATGCGCAGACTATCCATGGCGTGGTAGCCGGCATGGCGCAGATCATGGGACGCCCCCGCCCCGACAATGGCGTCATAGACCCCTTGGGCAAATTCGCTGGGAATATAAAGCTCCCAACCCAACTCGCCCACATAGGTCAGCCGCGTTGCCCGCACTTCGCCATGGCCGATGTTGATCAGCCGGGAGGCGCTAAAGGGAAAAGCCTCATTACTCACATCATTGTCGCTGATCGCAGCCAGCAGATCGCGGGATTTCGGGCCCATGAGGGACAGCACGGCATAAGACGATGTGACATCGGTCAAATGCGCATGGGCGCCGTCGGGGATATGGCGCTTCAGCCAATGAAAATCGCGCACCTGGCTGGTGGCCGACGTGACAACCAGGAATTCCTCGCTGGCCACCCTGGTCACCGTCAAATCAGCCTCGATCCCGCCGCGTTCGTTCAGCCATTGGGTATAGACCGTGCGGCCGGGCGAGACGTCAATCTGATTGGCGCTGACCTGGTTCAGCACGGACAGGGCGTCGCGCCCGGACAATTGGTATTTCGCGAATGATGTCTGATCGAACAGCGCCACGCCCTCGCGGACCGCCCGATGTTCGGCGGCGGCGTGATGGAACCAATTCTGCCGGCCGTAGCTGTATTCGTACTGTGGCAACGTTTCGCCGGGGGCGTACCAATTGGCCCGCTCCCACCCCGCTGCCTCGCCGAAACAGGCGCCGGCGGCGACCAGACGGTCATGCAGGGGTGATGTCCGCACCCCGCGCGCGGTGCGGTATTGATAGAACGGCCAATGCATCGCGTAGAGCAGCCCGAGGGCTTCGCCGACCCGCTCCGACAGATAGCGTGGATTACTCTGAAAGGGCATGACGCGGCGGATGTCCACGTCCCACAGATCCATGGGCGGATGGCCATCGCGGATCCATTCCGCCATCACCTTGCCTACGCCGCCCGCCGACTGGATGCCGATGGAATTAAAACCACAGGCCACGAACAGCCCCCTGACATCAGGCACCTGGCCCAGATGATAGCGGTTATCGGGGGTGAAGCTTTCCGGTCCGCAAAACCAGGTCCGGATACCCACCTCCTGCAACGCCGGCATACGGTTCACGGCGCGCTCCAGCACCGGCATGAATTGATCCATGTCCGAGGGCAATTCATCGAAACAGAAATCGTCCGGAATGCCGCTTCCGCCCCATGGCTTGGCCTGGGGTTCGAAGGCGCCCAAGAGTATCTTGCCGGCGTCCTCCTTGTAGTAGGCGTAATTGTCCTGATCGCGCAGTACCGGCAAATCCGGCGTGACGCCGTCAAATGGCTCGGTCACCACATAGAAATGTTCGCAGGCGTGCAACGGCACGGCGGAATTCGTCATCGCACCCACGGCGCGGCCCCACATGCCGGTACAATTGACCACAATATCGGCCTGGACGCGGGCATCATCCACGGCAACGCCAAGGGTTTTGCCATTCTCTACCAGGATATCGGTGACGGCGGTGTTTTCCAGGATCGTCGCGCCGCCCGCCTGCGCGCCCTTGGCCAGGGCCTGGGTCAGGTCGGAGGGATTGATCTGGCCGTCCTTGGGCAAAAACACCCCGCCCACCACATCATCGACGTTTATCAGTGGGTATATGGCCAGGATGTCGCCGGGACTGACTTCCTCCACCGTCAGGCCAAAGACCCGCGCCATGGAGGCCCCCCGGCGCAATTCCTCCATTCGTTCGCCGTTGGTGGCCAAGGCCAGCGAGCCGTTCTGCTTGAAGCCCGTGGCCTGGCCGGTCTCGGCCTCCAACCCGGCATATAGCTCGGCCGAATACTTCGCCAACTGGGTCAGGTTCTGGGTCGCCCGCAACTGCCCCACCAACCCGGCGGCATGCCATGTGGTACCCGATGACAATTGTTTGCGTTCGAGCAACAGCACATCGCGTATGCCCAGCTTGACCAGATGAAAGGCGATGGAACAACCCACGACGCCGCCGCCGACAATGACGATAGCGGCCTGGCTAGGTAGTGATTTAGGCATTCCGCGCTCCCTTATCTAGAGATCAGGGCCGCAGACTACCGGAATGCCGTGGCTTGGGCCATAATGGCGGCAAATCTTTAGGAGGAAATCTATTGGCATACGATCTGGTGGTACGAAACGGTACGGTTATCGATGGCTCGGGCATGCCCCGCTACCGGGCCGACGTGGGCGTCAAGGACGGCAAGATCGCCCATGTGGGACGTATTGCACATGACGGCAGCGAGTCTATCGATGCCGAGGGCCACATCGTCTCGCCGGGCTTCGTCGACGGCCACACCCATATGGATGCACAGATTTTCTGGGACCCATTGGGCAGTTGTTCCTGCTATCACGGCATCACCTCCGTGGTCATAGGTAATTGCGGCTTTACCCTGGCACCGTGCCGGGCTTCGGAAGTGGACTATGTCTTTCGCAATCTGGAGCGGGCCGAGGATATCTCCCGCGAGGCCATGTAAGCGGGCATCGAGTGGACTTGGGAAACCTTTCCCGAATACCTTGATGTGCTGGACGGCCTGCCAAAGGGCATCAATTATGCCGGCTATATGGGCCATTCCGCGCTGCGCACCTATATCATGGGTGAGAGGGCCTTTTCGGAAAAAGCGACGGAGGATGAATTGGCCGCCATGTCGCATCAGGTCAGGGAGGCGGTGCGCGCGGGCGCCATTGGTTTTTCCACCTCGCGCAGCCCGAACCACGAAACCTCCGACCATCGCCCCGCGGCCTCCCGCGCCGCCGACTGGGACGAGTTGGCGACCCTGGTGCGTGCCATGGGCGAGGAGAACGCCGGCATTCTGGAACTGGCCGGCAAGCCGACCGGGGCAAGAGCGGAGACCGCCGGGCCGTACTTCAACGCCCTGAAGGATCTATCGGTGGAAACCGGCCGGCCGATTACGTTCGGTATGTTCTCCACCCGCATGAAGCCTCAGGCCTGGCGCCCCTGGTTCGACATCCTGGACCAGGCGGCGGCCGAGGGTGGGGGTTGTTCGTCCAGGTCCACAGCCGGGCCTTGAGCGTGCTGCTGTCGTTCGAGACGGCGACGCCGTTCGATAAATTCCCCGTCTGGCGGGATATCCGCGCCCTGCCCCTGGAAGAGCAAAAGGCGGCCCTGCGCAATCCCGATACCAAGGCAAAATTGGTCGCCGCGGCCAACCCGCCGCCAAATGGCCCAAGGCCATTGGCACCGAAGCGCACCCGCCTGAATGGGATTGGCTGTTCTATATGGACAGTGTCGAGGGCCCCAACAAATCCATGGCCGAAATCGCCACGGAACGCGGCGTCTCGCCGGTTGAGGCGATGATCGACATCGCGTTGGAGACCGACTTCAAGGCTTTCTTCCGCCAACCCATCGCCAACGAAGACCAGGACCAAGCCCTCGACATGATGAAGCATCCGCGCAGCGTCGTGACGTTCTCGGATTCGGGCGCCCATGTCAGCTAGATCATGGATAGTTCCCTGCAAACCCACATCTTCAGCTATTGGGTGCGCCAGAAACAGGCCTTCACGTTGGAAGAAGCCGTGCGCCTGGTAACCTACGACACGGCCACGCACTGGTCTTGATCTGCTGGTCCGGGGCCGCTCCGGACTGCGGCCGACGCGGGAGTTGGAAGCGGCGATGGCCCATCTGACGGCGGCGTTCAGGGAATTGAATACCGTCAGGGAAATTTTGGATTTCCGACGGGTACACGAAATTCATGTCGTCGCCGACACGGACTGGGCCGAACTATGGTTGAAACCGCGCCTGCCACGTTTCAAGGCGGCGCACCCAAATACTCTTTTCTGCATCAATGGCGTGGGCGACATCCCCGTTCGTCTGGGCGAGGCAGACTGTGAAGTCTGGTTTGGCGAACCAGGCGGTTCCGGGCTGGAATATCAGCTGTTTCGCGACTACTTGATGCCCGTGAGTTCGCCGGCAAACACCCTGCGAATGTCGAAACGGCGAACAGATGAACCGCTTGAGGGATTTCCGCTCCTGCATCTCGATTGCTACAATGCGGACCCTGCCTCAATTGGCTGGCCGGAATGGGTCAACAAGTATGGCTACCGTAAATCGGTCGCGGGCCGGGGAATTCGCTACCGACGGATTATCCACGCCCTGGAAGCGGTCTACTCCAATGCCGGCATTCTGGTCTGTGGCCTGGCGCTTGTTCTGGAGGAACTGGATCGGGAAAGACTGTCCCTGCCCTTTCCCATATCACTCGGTTCCTGGTCGGGTCATGCCTACCATGTGGCGTTCCGCGACAGCGCTTTGCGGCGAAACCAGACCGCGCTGTTTCGGGACTGGTTGCTGCGGGAAGGCAAAACGACCCATGAACAACTCTGCCAGTTGACGGCCGCCGCCTGAAACAAACCGCCAACAGCATCGCGGCCCCCCCGCGTCGCTTAAGCCTGCGCCCCTGGCGCAAAGTCTGTGTTGGCGGAAGAGAAATAGTCATGCAGGCGGTCAATGCCCTCATCATAGCGCTTGTTGCAAAAGGCCAAGCGCAGATCATGGGGGACACCAAAATCGGTGCCGGGCACCACGGCGACATGGGCTTTTTCCAGGATGTCGCGGGCCAGCTCTTTCGAGGACGGGAAGCCCTGTGCCTTGTTCCACTCTTCGCAACGGAGCATGGCGTAAAAGCCGCCCTCGGCGGCAATGGGGGTGCAGCGGGTGCCGGTGAGGCGTTTCGTGGTGTATTCGGCCCGCGCCTTGTAGACGCTGGTTAACTCCTTGGGGCTTTCCTCGTCATCCAAGGCCGCGATCATGCCGTATTGATAACAAGGGTCGGTGCACAGCAGGGTGTGTTGTTGAATAACCCGCAAATTGGTTTGCAGTTCCGTTGGCAGGATCGCGAAACCGATGCGCTTGGTATACATCCGGAAGCCCTTGGAAAAACTATTGGTGACAATGGTCATGTCCCTGTGTTCGGGGAACAATTCCAAGGGCGAATGAAACTCGTCGTAGAACATTGTGTTGTTATAAATTTCGTCGTTCAACACATAGGCCTGACCATCGACGATCCCGTAAATTTCGGCCATTTCCTCCGGCGTGACGATATTGCCGACCGGGTTGCCGGGGGAATTAATGACCACCAACGATGTGCGCTCGGGCGAGAAATTAGCTCGGAACGAGTCCATGTCGACACGTTTGGTATCAATGTCGATGTCATAAAATTTCACCGTCGCACCGGCCAGCTTGGCGCAATACAAATAAAGGGCGTAATAGGGCCGCGGGATCATGATTTCGTATTCGGGGCCCGACAATAGCTGAAATATATTCCGGAATATGGGCGAGGTGCCCGTATTGACGATGACATTGTCGAGGGATGTCTCCGCCCCATAGCGCCGGTTATAAAACTGCACGATGGCCTGGCGGAGCTCGGGCAGGCCTTCCGGGTACACGCGCCGGACAAAATCAGGGTCCCGGAGTTTTTCGATCATGCCGTCGAGCGCCGATTGGGGCATGAATAATTCCGGCACGCCGATGGTCAGCTTCAAGACATCGGCGCCTTTTTCGATCAACCCGTCCGCAAGTTCGTCGAGAACGAACATCTGAAATTCCAAATCACCTGGCATGAGGTCCTTAATAACTTGCGGCATAGTTTCTCCTGTTAATTCGACAAAATTCTTTGAACCCGAGGCCCCGAGACAATGCACGGTCGCAACACGACCGGCGGCTCGCCTGCCCACCGGGAATCTTAGCGCTAAACTGAAATTGCAAGGTTCGCCGCATGGTACATCACGACGCCGGGCATGCATAGCTAAAGCGATAGCCTATGACTTTGGCCCAATTCGGGCTCGATTATTGGTTAGAGCGGTTTTCATGAATACTGAATCATTTGACCGCCCTGTCGGCCCCCGTGGGTAGGCGAGGTTCGCCGGTCGATGTGATGCATCGTCCAAGGACCGCAACGCAGCCACGGGGGCCGAGAGGCCGGCCTTCGGTGGCGACCCTAAGCCATTCGGATGCCCAAGGCCATGGGCGCCGCTTGCCCGATGAACCACATCGCCCAGAAGACTTCGGGCGACGCGCCTATCCGAATGGCTTATGGACGCATCAAATGAACCAGTATTCATGAAAACCGCTCTAGCTGATAACTTCGGGGTCAGGGGCGGATTTCGTACAGTACGTTGAGGGGATGTTCGATGGGCAGACGGCGCACGGAGGAGAAACCAGCCTCCTTGGTAAATTCCCTTACCTTGCCCTCGGGCAGGCCCACCGTGCCCAAGCCCAAGCCGCCCTGGGCCAGCGACGTGGTCATGCAGAAGTGAATGCTGGCGCCCAGTTTCACCACGGCCATGGGGCCGACGTTGTCGGCGGGATCCTCTTCGCAGGCTATTTCCATCAACACGAAAATGCCATCGCCCTTGACCACGCGGCGCAGGGATTTCAGCCCGGCCATGGGGTCAGCCATGTCATGGATGACATCAAAGGTTGAGACCACGTCGTAAGAGGCGTCGGGCTGTTTCGCCAAATCGGCAACTTCGAACGTCACGCGGTCACCGACGCCCTCGGCCTCGGCATTGGCGCGGGCCTTGTCGATATTGGGGCATACAGATCAAAACCGAAAAACGTCGCATCGGGAAAAGCCTTGGCCAGTTCTATGGTGGAGCCGCCCGCGCCACAGCCGAAATCGGCAAAGCGGCCGCCCTGGGCCAGCTTCTCGGCCACATCGGACATTTCCGGCAGCCATTGGGAGACCAGCAAATTGCGGTAGCGTACGCAGGTACTGCGTTCCAGGCCATCCCACCAATCGGCGTCATATTCGCTGTAATCTGCGCCGCCGCCGTTCCTGAAAACTTCCAGTATGTGGGGATAAGGCTTCAAAAGGCCGGTCATCTGACGAAACAGGGCACCTTGGAACAAGGGGCCGGTTTCATCCGCAAGGACGGGAATGTATTCATCGCAAATTGAAACTTCCCGGCTGGTCTTGTCAAATTCCAGAGCGCCCGTGGCGGCGACGCCATAGATCCATTCCCGCAGGTAACGTTCGTTGAGGCCGGTGCGCGCCGCCAGCTGCTCGCTGGTCGCGGGGCCGTTTTTTGCCAGCTCCTTGAACAGTCCCAACTCATTGCCCATGGCACAAAGGCGCATCATCATGGCGCCCGCCACCGAACCCAGCACCTGGCCCAGGAAACCTTGTGTCTTTTCGTTTGGTTGCATCATCGCCGCTTCAGCCATTTTCCCCTCCGCCAAAAAATCGTAGCAAATATTGCAACACGCATTTACCACTTATGCAAATCCACAAGCCCGGATATCATGGGCACAGGCCAAATTGGTACGAGTGGCATCCATGTATTCGGGTAAGTACGCAATAGAGCATCCTGACAAACCGGCCTTCATCATGTCCGAAATCGGCGAGGCGGTCAGCTATCGCGACTACGAGGCGCGCTGCAACCGGCTGGCGCATCTGCTGCGCGCCCAAGGCCTCGAATTCCGGGACCATTACGCCATCTTCATGGAAAACAATGTCCGTTATATGGAAAGCTGCGGCGCCGGGGAACGGGCCGGATTGTACTATACCTGCATCAATTCATATCTGACCGCCGACGAGTTGGCCTATATCGTCAATAACAGCGAAAGCCGGGTGCTGATCACCTCCCAGGCTCTGCGCGCGGTGGCCCTGGCGGCGCTGGCAAAATGCCCGAATGTGCGGCTCTGCCTGATCGCGGACGGGCCGGGGGAGAGCGCGGCAGTGGTCAATCTGGACGAGGCGACGGCGGCTTTTCCGGATGGGCCGATCGCGGATGAATGCCGGGGCCTCGCCATGCTCTATTCCTCCGGCACCATGGGCCGGGCGGCCCCGGACGAAAGCGCACCGTTGCATAAGTTTCTGCAAAACCTGTGGCAGTACCGCGAGGGCATGACGTTTCTCGCGCCGGCGCCGCTGTATCATTCCGCCCCCCAGGCCTCGGTCAATTTCACCATCCGCTTTGGCGGCACCAACATCATCATGGAACGTTTCGATCCGGAAAATTATCTGGCCCTGGTGGAAAAATATCAGATCACCCTCAGCCAATTGGTCCCGACCATGTTCTCCCGCATGTTGAAACTGCCCCCCGAGACGCGGCAAAGGTTTGATCTTTCCTCGCTTGAATTTGCCGTCCATGCCGCGGCCCCTACCCTATCCAGGTCAAAAAACAGATGATCGACTGGTGGGGCCCGATCATTCATGAATTTTATGGCGCCACCGAGGGCCATGGCTTCACCGCGTGCGACACGGCGGAATGGCTGGCCCATCCGGGCACCGTGGGCAAGGTGATCATGGGTGATCTGCATATTTTGGATGATGAAATGCAGCCCAGCCCCCCGGCACGCCGGGCACGGTATCGTTCAAGACCGCGACGGAGTTCGAATATTTCAATGACGCCGAACGCACGGCGGAGGCCAAGTCAGCTGACGGCAGTATGAGCACCGTCGGCGATGTGGGCTATATCGACGCTGACAATTTCCTTTATCTGACCGACCGGGCCACTTTCATGATCGTTTCGGGCGGGGTGAATATTTACCCCCAGGAATGCGAAAATCTTCTGATCGTGCACCCAAAGGTGGCCGATGCCGCCGTCTTCGGCGTGCCGAATGAGGACTTCGGCGAAGAGGTCAAGGCGGTTGTGCAACTGATGCCCGGCCATGCGCCGAACGATGACATGGCGGGCGAGCTGATCGCTTATTGCCGCGAAAATCTATTGCACCAAAAATGCCCACGCTCTGTTGACTTCGAGGACGAATTGCCCCGTCTCCCCACCGGCAAGCTGTACAAACGAATTCTGCGGGACCGCTACTGGGGCGATCAGAAAAGCCGGATTGTCTAATCACGCACCATTGAGGTGCGGCACCACTTCCTCGGCGAACAGGGTCATCTGGTCCAGCAGTTCATCGACCGTATTGACGGCGAAATACAGCCCCAACAAATGCGTGACACCGGCCGCCTTCAGGGCCAGGGCCTTCTCCACCACTTCCCCCGGCGTGCCGACCAGGTTGGCATCAACCATGGAGATGCCGGCCTGCTCCTTCAAGGTGGAGCGGGTCAGGGACATAAGGTGTTTATGCATCTGGCTGTTTTGGAAACGTTCGACCGCGCGGTCGTGATCATGGTCCACCATGGCGATATATTGCGGCGCCACTTCAATATCGGCGAAATCCCGCTCCGCCTCTTCGCACAAGAGGCGCAAATGGGCGATGTCGGCGGTGATGCGGTCCAGGGGCAGGCCGGCGGGCAGCCAGCCATCGCCCAGTTGTGCGGTACGCCGTAGCTGATTGACGTTGTTGCCGCCGAAATAGATCGGCAGCTTGTCCTGCAACGGCTTGGGAAACAGCTCCACATCGCGAAACTGATAAAATGCGCCGTCAAAACTGGCTCGATCTTCCCTGAACAGCAATTGCAGGGCGCGGACGCCTTCTTCGACCATATTGCCGCGATGGCTTTTGTCACCGGGGGATAGCGCCTCGAACTCCTCGCGATAGGCGCCAACACCGACGCCCAATTCCAATCGTCCGCCGCTTAAATGATCCAGGGTGACCAGTTGTTTCGCCGTGACCACGATGTCGCGCCGCATGGGCAGCACCAGAATGCCGGTGCCGAACCGCAATGTGCTGGTCTGCCCGGCCAGCCAGGCATAGGTGGTCAGGATCTCCCAAAAGCGGGGCGGGCGGCCGAACTCTTCCCGCACATAGTTCTGCGTGGTCATGTGATCGTTGCCCCAGATCGAATGATAGCCCAGGGCCTCCGCCTGCTTGGCAATGGCCAACAGGGCCGCCGGCTCCGAGAATGGGATGGGATAGGTTAGCCCCTCCATGCCTGTGGGAAATCCAACGCTGACGATCATTTCAAGGCATCTTCCCTGTTTGAGATGGCCGCAAGGGTCTCGTCCAGCATGGCCTGCCCCCCCACCCCGGCGATCACCACTTCATCCAGGCCGGCGGCATGATAGTCGCCAACGCGGGCGCGAACCTGTCCGGGCGTGCCACTGATGGCGTGGCGGGCCACCACGTCGTCGCTGATCAGGCTGGTGGCGCGGTCCCAATCATTGGCGGCAACGGCATCGTTTAAAGCCGTTTGATCCAGCCCGGCGCCACTCATTTCCAGGTTTGGCTGGTGATGGGCGCCCCGCAGGACGAAGGCCAGCAGGCGTTTCAACCGCTCGTGGGCCCGGCCTTCATCCGCATCAACCGAGGCGAAGACCAACCCAATGCGGCGCACCCGGCGCCCCTTGGCGGCGCCCGCGACCTGTTCCAGGGACCAACGTACAAACTGCACCGAGGTCGCCGCCGACAACAACACGCCATCGGCCTTGGCCCCGGCCAGGGCCAGCATCTTCGGCCCCGTGGCGGCCAGTACGATGGGCACATCCTGAGGACCTGTTTCCAGTGCCCGGCACGCCACTTGAAACCGTTCCCCCTGATGGCGCACTACCTCGCCCGCGAACAGGGCTCGGGCGATGTCCATGCTCTCGTCCAGGGTGGCCAACGGTCGCGGCCGGTCGATACCGGCGGCATCGAAATCACCGGGCGCGCCGGCGCCCAGGCTCAGCACCACCCGGTTGGGAAAATATTCGTTCAGGCTGGCCGCCGCCATGGCCCCCTGCACGGGGTGCACCGCATAGGGGCTGACCGCCATCAGGGCGGCGCTGATGTGTTCCGTGGCCGAGAGGGCCATGGCCGCCTGCACCACCGGGTCCCGTTGAAAAAGGTGGTTCGCCAGCCATAGGGTATCGGCCCCCCTGTGCTCGGCCACCCGCGCCAAACCCGGCAGCTCAGCCGCCGTCTCGCCGCCCACGAACGAAACACCGACGCCCGGGCCTTTATAGCCGTGCCATCGTTGCACGGACATATTTCGCGCCGGCGGCTATTCCCGCTCGATCAGTTGATACATCACGCCGTGGCCGTCCTTGGGATGGATGAAAACCTGAGTACCGCTCTCGATGACCCGGGCGCCATTGGCCTTCATCTCGGCGGTGGCTTCGGCCAGATTGTCCACGGCCAAGGCAACCAGATGCACCCCCTCGCCATAACGTTCCAAAGCACCGCCAATGGCCCCGCCATCGCCAAGGGGCTCGGCCAGTTCGATGAAGCGGCCATCGTCACCAAGGGGCAGGATGGCCCTGGTCATACCCATGGCGGGGACGGCATCCGGGCCCTTGGAAGCTTTCATACCCAGTTTGGTTTCGTAATCTTCGAGGCTTTGGTTGATGTCGTTGACGCGGACCACGATGTGATCGATCCATTTTGGCATTGGTCTTCCTCCCTATATTTTTCTGTTGGGAGATTTTGGCACAATTGTTGCTCCGGCGTCTGCTTCGGCACAAAAAAATTTTGCTCTACGCATTTGGCACCGTAATCCGGGTTATGAGCGCCCGTTGTTGGAGCTGATGGGAGCCCAAATTTGCTTTCCGAGTGGCGCAGGTGTTAGGATAGTTGCGCGATCAAACATCGCAATTTTGTCTGCCGGCGCACTTCTGCGTGGATTAGGAGTCACCTCCTCAGGTGTGGCAAGAGTCGAACCGTTTTGGCATTCCAGTCGAAAACGATCTGAAAATTCCGCCCTCCGGCGTGAGTGACTTTTGCATTTATTCTGCTGCCGAACATGATTTCGGCGCGGCGCACGCACGGCACCCAAAATGGAGCAACTACAATGAGTGAGGAATTGAATGCGGCTGCCATGGCCGCGGCAAAGCAACGTTATGATGCGCCTATCTATAATTTGCTGACGCAAGCCTGGGGCGGGGAGATGATCCACATGGGCATGTTTGAGGATGATGAAGAGCCGCTTGAAGCCGGCATGGCGCGCAGTACTCGTTGCCTGGCCGAGGCGGCCGCGCTGGGTCCGGACATGGTGGTAGCTGAAGTTGCCTGCGGTGTGGCCGGTGCGGCACGGCATTTGGCCAAGACTTATGACTGTAAGGTCCGTGCCTCCAACATATCCGAAACCCAATTGGCCCGCGCGCAAGAGCTGACGGAGGCCGAGTGCTTGACGGACAAGGTCACGGTCGAGTA
>JAYGEA010000334.1:0-6768 GCA_046582635.1 Alphaproteobacteria bacterium | reverse complement strand
CGCCGGGCAATGACGATGCGGGGCAAAAGCGGCGGCGGCGGCAAAAGCGGTAGCGGCAAATCCGGGCCGTCGGGGCGCAACCTGGCGGTGCGCGTGCGCACGGCAAAGCGGCGCAAGGTATCGTCCACCCGTTGGCTGCAGCGGCAGTTGAACGACCCTTATGTGGTGGCGGCGAAAAAAGACGGCTATCGCTCCCGCGCCGCCTATAAATTGCTGCAGCTGGACGAAAAATTCGGACTGCTGAAAAAGGGCCAGACGGTGGTGGACCTGGGCGCCGCACCGGGCGGCTGGACCCAGGTTCTGCTGGAAACCCTGGGCCCCAACAGCACCATTCTGGCCGTCGACGTGGCCGAAATGGAACCCATCGGCGGCTGTGAAACCCTGGTCGGCGATGTCATGGAGCTGGACACCGAGGTTGCCATACGCCACGCCCTGAACGGCCCGGCGGATCTGGTCTTGAGCGACATGGCGCCGCCCGCCACGGGGCACCGGGCCACGGATCATCTGCGTATCATTGCCCTGGCGGAAGCCGCCTTGGATCTGGCACGCGGCGTTCTGGCGCCGGGCGGTGGATTTGTCGCCAAGGTTTGGCAGGGCGGCACGGAGGGCAGTTTGCTGGCGGACCTAAAACGGGATTTCACCCAGGTTAGGCACGCCAAACCGGAAGCTTCCCGCGCCGGTTCGGCCGAGATGTACGTGGTCGCCACCGGTTATCGCGGTAATAAATCAGATGCAGAGGAGGGATAGGCGCGGGCGGGGATTTGGGCTATACGAAGGCACGATTCAAACAATAGAAGCTGTGCCATGAGCCAAACGACATCCATCAAGGGTTTCGAACCCTATCTGCAACCCGCCGTCTGCGTCGATAGCGACCACCCGGCGGTGATCGAATTCGCTGCCCGGGTAGCCGGCGACGACACGGGCCTGGACACCGATCTTGAGAAGGCCGTGGCGATCTATTACGCCGTGCGCGATGATTTCCGCTACGACCCCTATGGCGTCGAGATGACGGAATTCGGCATGAAAGGCTCCACCGTGCTGGAACGGGGCGATGGTTTCTGCATCACCAAGGGGGCGCTGATGGCGGCGGCCTGCCGGGCCATCGGCATTCCGTCCCGCCTGGGCTTTGCGGATGTCAAGAATCATCTGGCCTCCAAACGCATGCGCGAGGTCATGCAAACGGATCTGTTCGTCTATCACGGCTTTGTCGAGGTCTATCTGGAAGGCAAATGGGTTAAGGCGACGCCTGCCTTCAATCTTTCCCTGTGCGAGAAATTCGGCACTCTGCCCTTGGAATTTGACGGTCGTAATGATTCTATATTCCACCCCTTTGATGCTGCCGGCAACAAGCATATGGAATATATCACCTATCACGGATCATTCGCCGATGTGCCCTTGGCGGATATCAAGGCCTCGTTCGAGAAGCATTACCCAACCATGTATTCCGATGAAGCCCAGGAGGGTGTGCGCGGCGACCTGGCGGCCGAGGCCGCATCCGACAGATTTGCCGACAAACCGGCCGACAGGAGCGCCACCTAAGATGGCCCCCTTGGCGGCAGCCCCCGGCCGCCGCCAAAGTCAGACTGCGCGAAACCGGTGGCGAAAAATGAAATCCTACCGCGAATATTGCAGGGCGCTTCATGCGCCCTGTTTGGTATGAAATGGAGGCAGGCGACAAGATGATGATACCCGAGGCCCTGACATTCGACGACGTTCTTCTGAAACCGGCGGCATCCGCCGTTCTGCCCAACCAGGTGGCCACCAACGCCTGGGTCACCCGCAATCTGCCCCTGGGCATTCCCTTGCTGTCCTCGGCCATGGATACTGTGACGGAACATCGTCTGGCCATCGCCATGGCGCAACTGGGCGGCTTGGGCGTGATCCACAAAAATCTCAGCCCGGAGGAACAGGCGGAAGAAGTCCGCCGGGTAAAAAAGTTCGAGGCCGGCATGGTGGTCAACCCCGTCACCATTCACCCCGATCAGACCCTTGCCGATGCCCAGGACCTAATGCAGGCCCATGGCATCTCCGGCATTCCCGTGGTGGAACCGGGCTCGGGCCGTCTGGCGGGTATTTTGACCAACCGGGATGTGCGTTTCGCGACCGACCGCGCGCAACCGGTCAGGGAGCTGATGACCCATGAAAATCTGGTCACCGTACAAGACGGTGTTGACAGCGGCGACAGCGCGGCCGCCAAGCGCCTGTTGCATCAGCATCGCATCGAAAAACTGCTGGTGGTGGATGAAAACTATAAATGTGTCGGTCTGATCACCGTCAAGGATATGGAGAAGGCCACCACCTATCCAAACGCCGCCAAGGACGAGCGCGGCCGCCTGCGCGTGGCGGCGGCCACCGGCATTGGCGCAGAGGGTCTGGCCCGGACCGAGGCGCTGATCGATGCGGGCGCCGACCTGATCATCGTCGATACGGCGCACGGCCATTCGGGCATGGTGTTGGATGCTGTTTCGGAGATCAAAAAGCTATCCAACTACACCCAGTTGGCGGCCGGCAACGTAGCCACGGGTGACGGCGCCAGGGCCCTGGTGGATGCGGGCGCGGATGCGGTCAAGGTCGGCATCGGTCCCGGCTCCATCTGCACCACGCGCATCGTGGCCGGTGTCGGCATGCCGCAATTGACCGCAATCATGGAGGCGGTGGAGGTCTGCAAGGCCGCCGATATCCCGGTCATCGCCGACGGCGGCATCAAGTTTTCCGGCGATCTGGCCAAAGCCATCGCCGCCGGCGCCGATTGTGCCATGATCGGCTCTCTGCTGGCCGGCACCGAGGAAGCGCCGGGGGAGGTTTTCCTCTACCAGGGCCGCTCGTACAAATCCTATCGCGGCATGGGCTCTCTGGGCGCCATGGCGCGGGGCTCGGCGGACCGTTATTTCCAAGCGGAAATTCAGGAAAGCATTAAACTGGTGCCCGAGGGCGTGGAAGGCCGGGTGCCATACAAGGGCCCGGTGGCCGATATCATCCACCAGTTGATCGGCGGCCTGCGCGCCGCCATGGGCTATACGGGCAACGGCACGATCGATGCAATGCGCACGGACTGCGATTTCGTCCGGGTCACCCAGGCCGGCTTCCGGGAAAGCCATGTGCACGATGTCTCCCTGACCCGCGAGGCACCGAACTATCCCTTGAACCCGGCGTAGTCGAAGGCCCACCGCCATGACGCCCGGAGCACGCCTGCAGGCCGCCATTGACCTACTGGAGGAAATCACCGGCTCGACGGCGCCGGCGGATCGTCTGGTCGGCAACTATTTCAGGAGACGCCGTTATGCCGGCGCCAAGGACCGCCGCGCGGTTTCGGAAATGGTTTACGACATGATCCGCCGCCGGGGCGAGTATGCCTGGGCCGCGGGCGGCACGGGTAGCCGGCAACTGGCTCTGGCCCATTTGATCTCCCAGCCCGATGCCGAGGCCGCCGCCATCGCCAACCTGTTCGATGGCGCCAAATACTGTCCCGACGAATTGACCGCGGATGAACAGGCCTTGATTGCGGCCATGACCGGCAGCTGGGATGGCGCACCGGCCTGGGCGGTGGGCAATTACCCCGAATGGCTGGCACACAGTCTGAGCCGGCGCTTCGGGGCGGATCTGGAACGTGAAATGGCCGCCATGGGGGGCCGAGCGGATGTGGACTTGCGTGTCAATGTCTTGAAATCCGATGCCGCGAAGGTCGCCGCCAGCCTGGCCAAGAAAGATATCGCCACCACGCCGGGGGCCCTTGCGCCCAACGCCCTGCGTCTTACGGACCGCCGCTCATTGGCCAATCATCCCCTGTATCAGAGCGGCGCCATCGAAATCCAGGACGAGGGCTCGCAATTGGTGGCCTTGTTATGCGCCGCCCGGGCAGGCCAGCAGGTGGTTGATTATTGCGCCGGGGCGGGCGGCAAAAGCCTGGCTCTGGCGGCGGACATGGGCAACAAGGGGCAGATCTTCGCCTTCGACAATAACCCCCGCCGCATGCGACCCCTGCGCGAGCGGTTGCAGCGGGCCGGGGCGCGAAACATCCAGCTCCACGCCCTGGCGGAAGCCACCGCCCGGAAGGCCTTGGCGGACCTCAGCGGCAAGGCCGATCGCGTGTTACTGGATGTGCCGTGCAGCGGCTCGGGCGCGTGGCGGCGCAACCCGGAAAGCAAATGGCGCCTAACGGCGGAACAACTTGAACAATATGGCGAGACTCAGGCCGATATCATGAACCTGGCCGCGCCCTTGGTGGCGCCGGGCGGACGCCTGATCTATGCCACTTGCTCCATCCTGGTGGAGGAGAACGAGGACCGAATTGACGGCTTCCTGGCCGAACAGCCCGAATTCGAAATCCTGCCGATTTCCGAGGTTTGGGCCGGCGTCCTGGACGGCGATGCGCCCTGCGACGATCCCTATCTGCACCTGACCCCGGCGCGCCATGGCACGGACGGTTTCTTTCTCGCCGTTCTGCAACGCAAGCAAACTTGATATGCTGGCGGTGCGCTGGCGGTTTATGCTTGCCCTTTTGCTGGTTAAACCATGGGGATTGCCATGAAACTGATAATTTCGGCCCTGCTTTCGATACTGCTCCTATCCACAAGCGCCTGGGCCGCGGCCGGCGAGGACGATAGCAGTGGTTCGGGCCAGCCGCCGGCCTGGAAAAAGGCTGTCGCTGATCAGGATTGGGCCGGTGCCATCACCTTGCTGGAGGCGGAGGTCGCGGCCGACAAGGGCACGGCGAATATGCACAATATGCTTGGCTATTCCTATCGCAAGGCGGGCAATTTCGACAAGGCGTTCGAACATTATGCCGTCGCCTTGAAGAAGAACCCGGAACACCGCGGCGCGCATGAATATGTGGGCCAGACCTATCTGGCGGTGGGCAATCTGGAAATGGCAAAAAAGCATCTCGATGCTTTGGATCGAATCTGTTTTTTTGGCTGCGAGGAATTCGATGATCTGAAACAGGCGATTGCCGCATATCGCCCAAAATAGGCTGCTTTGTTGATCGCCGGATAAGTTTCTTGCGCCAGCGCAGGCGGCCGTCGTAAAGCAACCACATGAGCATACCCGTGAGCCATACCGCGACAGAAAAAATACTGATCCTCGATTTCGGCAGCCAGGTCACCCAGTTGATTGCCCGCCGGTTGCGCGAAAGCAATGTCTATTGCGAAATCGTGCCCTATTCCAAGGCTGAAGAGGCCATTGCCCTGGGCCGGCCCAACGGCGTCATCCTCTCGGGCGGGCCATCATCCGTGGCCGAGACGGGCAGCCCCCGGGCGCCGCAATCATTGTTCGAAATGGGTATTCCCGTGTTGGGCATCTGCTATGGCCAGCAGACCATGTGCGCCCAGCTTGGCGGCACGGTGGAGCCATCGGCGCATCAGGAATTTGGCCGCGCCTTTGTCCAGGTGGATGGCGATTGCGCCTTGATGGATGGCACCTGGCAACCCGGCCAGCGCCACCAGGTCTGGATGAGCCATGGCGACCGGGTCACCGAACTGCCGCCCGGTTTCAAGGTGGTGGGCACGTCCGAGAATTGCCCCTTTGCCGTAATCGCCGATGATGCACGCAAATTCTACGGTGTGCAGTTCCACCCGGAGGTTATGCATACCCCCGACGGCACGGCATTATTGCGCAACTTCACCCACAACGTTGCCGGCTGCCAAGGCACCTGGAACATGGCCACGTTCCGCCAGGAGGCCGAGGCGCGCATCAAGGCCCAGGTGGGGCAAGGCCGGGTCATTTGCGGCCTGTCGGGCGGGGTGGATAGCTCCGTCGTGGCGATGCTGCTGCACGAAGCCATTGGCGATCAATTGACCTGTGTCTTTGTCGATCACGGTCTGTTGCGGGAGGGCGAGGCCGACGAGGTCGTCAGTCTGTTCCGGGAGCATTACAACCTTTCCCTGGTGCACCGGGACGCCGCCGATCTGTTCCTTGGCAAATTGGATGGTGTCAGCGACCCGGAACAAAAGCGAAAAATCATCGGCGGCACCTTCATCGATGTGTTCGAGGAGGAAGCCGGCAGGATCGGCGGCGCCGATTTTCTGGCCCAGGGCACGCTGTACCCGGATGTCATCGAATCCGTTTCACCCTCCGGCGGGCCCTCGGCCACCATCAAGTCCCACCACAACGTCGGCGGCCTGCCCGAACGCATGAACATGCAACTGGTGGAGCCCTTGCGGGAATTGTTCAAGGACGAGGTGCGGGATTTGGGCCGGACCCTTGGTTTGCCGGAAAGCCTGGTGGGCCGCCATCCCTTTCCCGGTCCCGGCCTGGCGATCCGCTGCCCCGGTGAATTAAGCGCCGAAAAGTTGGCCATTCTGCGCCGGGCCGATGCCATCTATCTGGACGAAATCCGCAAGGCCGGCCTGTATGACGAGATTTGGCAGGCCTTCGCCGCCCTGTTGCCCGTGCGCACCGTGGGCGTCATGGGCGATCAGCGCACCTATGACTACATCTGCGCCCTGCGCGCGGTGACCTCCACCGACGGCATGACGGCGGACTATTACCCTTTTGAGCACGATTTTTTGGGCCGGGTCTCGACCCGCATCATCAACGAAGTGCGCGGCATCAACCGGGTGGTCTATGATGTCACCTCGAAACCACCGGGCACTATTGAACTGGAATAGGTAATATCAATTAAGTAATTGATATCAATGTTCTATTAGTATACAAACTTAATACAAATAATATAATTAACCCTTGATTTCGTTATGTTTTCTGTGGAAGAATGCAAACAAATATGCAAACTTTCAGTTACTATTGGGAACCATAAGAAATGCCACGAAAGAA
>JAYGEA010000258.1:0-3294 GCA_046582635.1 Alphaproteobacteria bacterium | reverse complement strand
CGGTCTGTCATCGTTCTGATGATTAAGGCGTTTTAATCGAACTTGAAAAACGCTAAACTCTTGTTTTGACCACGTCGTTCAAGGCATGCAAATGGGGTTCGTCGATCCCCAGGGACCGCATCCTGGCCACTGTATTCGACAAATAATCCCGGCAGGGGCCGCGCTCCCCCTCGGCCTTGGCGATATGTTCTACGACATCTTCCAAGGCCAGATCGCCCGCGAACTGCCGGCTGGCTTGATTGGTGGTGAAGGTTAGGGCGGGATGTATTGCGCCCTCTATTTCCAGGCTGACCCAGGTGGGCGTGTAGGTGTCGGTCCACATTTCGCGCTGCCAAAGCATCGCCAACGCCTGTCCCTGGGTTTCCGCCGCGAGTTCATAGGCCACCCCCTCGCAAACACCACCCGGCATCAGGCCAAGGCCAAGGCCGGGGCATTCCGGCGTACCGCGCGCCAGTGCGGTCCAGATGCACATTTCGCGCCGCCAGCCCAA
This sequence comes from Alphaproteobacteria bacterium, assembly GCA_046582635.1. GTDB lineage: Bacteria > Pseudomonadota > Alphaproteobacteria. Next base: position 2,804 of record JAYGEA010000258.1, on the reverse strand, counting down.
CAGGCGGGCCGCCTTGGCCTGGACGTGGGGAAAGGTCGCGTCCCACATCAAACTGCCATAGGCGAAGATCCAGAATTCCGCCAATGGCTCCGGCGCGGCGGCAAGCGCTGCCTCGCATGTGCGATGGCGTTCAAAATCGCTCAATGGTGCAAAGGGTTCGGTGAAGCTTTGCACGGCGCAGCTTAATCCAAGGGGGCGTGCAATCGGGTGCCGGGCACCATGACACCGCCGCGATCGCCAATCGTCGTGCGGCCGTAACGCTCGGCGAAACAGTCCGGCAACGGCCGGTCGCCCGGGCAGGACAGCCACAAGCGCAACAGATGCCGCCGGTCTTCCGGTTCCGCATGGTCGCGAAATCCCATGCGGTCGTGCAACAGGCTGTGGTTATAAACAAATTGCATATCGCCCGCCTGTAACCGCATGGAAAAACTTAGCCGCGGATCATTGGCCAGCTCGTCATACAAATCCAAAGCCTCGACATGACCCGGGGTCAGACGCGGTGCATCGTCAAACCGTTGCGCGCTGTCAATATACATGCGCTGATAGATTGAGGTCAGAAATCCCTCGTGCCAATTGAAAACGGGGATCTGGAAATAGGGCTTCTGTCCGGCATCGACTTCGCCGCGCCGGTCGGTTGCCAGGGGCTCAAACAAATAAGGCAGCAGGTCGGGGCGCCGTCCCAGCATTTCATTATAAATGGTGACGGCGCTGACCAGCATGCTTTCGCCGCCCTCGAGGGCGTCTTTCAAACAAATCAGGCCGACGATATCGCAGCTGTCCGTGTGGAACGACTGCCGCTCGGATGTTTGATAAATGCGGACATTCATGTCCGTACTGGCGACGCCGATATCGCGCACATGGCCCAACAAATGACCTTCGCCGTTTTGCGAGCGGGCATGCCCCAGATGGCCCCCGATACCGAAGAATATCGCCGCCGCCAAGGCCCGTGAATAGTCCGCCACCGGCAGACCCCGTATCAGACCGAAACCGATGCCCCGCAACAGATCGTCCTGAAGCGCGGCCAAGCGCGGTCCCAATGTGGACAGCACGAAAGTTTCACGCGTTATTTCAGCGATTTCCAGGCCCCGGTCCAGACAGGATTGTGCCGTGGCGTGAAACTCGGCCACGTCCGCCGCACTTAGAACCCAAAGCCATCGATCTTCCCGACCGCTGATTTCGGAGCCATACCAGGCCGCCGGAATGTCCTGTTGTTCGGGAAGCGCGTGCATAACAATACTCCGTCCAAATCTCCTGGCTCCTGTTCTATACCGTGCCCGGTTCCGGTTCAATTGCGGCTGGCGCATGGCAGCCATGATCCAGCCCCTTCATTGCGCCGGCCAATACAGCAAAATATGAACGCCTCTACCTAAGTTTGAGAGGCCTCATGTCCATTTCCAAGTTGTTGATCGCCAATCGCGGCGAAATTGCCGTTCGCATCCAGCGCGCCGCCGCCGCCCTGGATATCGTTACCGTGGCCATCTATTCCGAAGACGATGCCCAGGGTCTGCATGTTTTTCGCGCCGATCACGCCCATGCCCTGACGGGCGCCGGTGCCGCCGCCTATCTGGATATGGCGCAGGTCATCGCCGCCGCCCGGACCACGGGCTGTGACGCCGTCCACCCCGGCTATGGTTTCCTCAGCGAGAACGCCGCTTTTGCCCGGGCCTGCGAAGATGCCGGGCTGACCTTCATCGGCCCACGGGCGGATGTGTTGGAAAAGCTGGGCGACAAGGTCAATGCCCGCAATATCGCCAAGGCCAACGGCGTGCCGGTGCTGCCGGGCAGCGACGGCGCGGACGACCTCGCCGGTGCCCGGGCCTTCCTTGGCTCTCTGGACGGCGGCGCCATGATGATCAAGGCGGTCTCGGGCGGCGGCGGGCGGGGCGTGCGCGTTGTCGGAGAGGCGGCGGAGCTGGATGAAGCCTTTGAACGGGCGGCCTCGGAAGCGGCCGCGGCCTTTGGCGACGGTGCGCTTTATGTGGAGCGCTATGTGGCCAGGGCGCGCCATATCGAAGTACAGATCCTGGGCGACGGCGCCGGCGTGGTCCGGCATCTGGGCGAACGTGATTGTAGCATTCAACGACAGCATCAGAAAATCCTCGAAATCGCCCCGGCGCCAAATCTGGACGGCGATCTGCGCACGGCCATATTGCAAGCCGCCGTCACCCTGGCCCGGACGCTGGAATACACCAATGTGGGCACCTTTGAGTTCCTGGTGGACGAGGCCGCGGGCGACTTCATCTTCATGGAGGCCAACCCCCGCCTGCAAGTGGAACATACCGTCACCGAGGCGGTGACCGGCATCGATCTGGTGATCGCTCAATTGCGCATCGCCGACGGCGCCGGCCTGGATGATCTGGGCATACCCGAAGACGGCCCCGTCATGCGCGGCTTTGCGGTGCAGGCCCGCGTCAACATGGAGCGCATGGATCGCTCCGGCGGGGCGAACCCGGCGGGCGGTCATCCGCCCCGACCTTCGGGAGGTTTTAGACCGCCGCTATCTGCACAGCGATGCCGGCCGGCCCAAGGCCACCGCCAAACGTCACGACAAGGGCCAGCGCACGGCGCGGGAGAACATCGCCCAATTGTGCAACATGGATACCCTATGCCCGCTGTAGATTGAGGCCTCGTTTCAGATTGTAGGCGATGGCGGTGAGCATGATTTGCAGCGTGGCCTTGGCAATTCCTCTGTAAACGATCCGTCGTAATCCATAATGTTGTTTACAGGTGCCGAAGATCTTTTCGATACGGCCCCGGACTTTATGGATCGGTCCGTTGATGGCTCTCAGCATTGCGCCCGCATC
>JAYGEA010000238.1:0-13509 GCA_046582635.1 Alphaproteobacteria bacterium | reverse complement strand
TGGGAAAAAACAATCGCTTCCGCCGAAGCTTGGCTCCTCATCGCCCATATCAGGCTCGTCACTCGGCGCCTCGCAAGATATTGTTATGAAACATAGAGTTTCGAGTCAGACTCTAAGGGCGCGGTTTGGTAGGAAATTTGGCGCTCTAATGCCTGCAAGCCTGTTTCTTTTCACCTAAATCACCTACATATCTGCCAGGCGTTGCCGCGGGCGGGCTCGGCGCCGGGGAAAATGGGATATTAAATGCGCACCAGGTACAATCCCGAAGAGGTTGATCGGACGGGCCGTAGTCATTGGCGGACTCTGGCAACCTTGATGCCGTATTTGTGGCCGCGCGGCCGGTGGGACCTGCGTGTTCGCGTCATGGCGGCCATGGTATTGCTGGCCGCCGCCAAGGTGGCCATCGTCTTTATCCCCTTTATCTACAAGGAATTGATCGACGCCCTGAATATCACCGGCCCGGACGGCAAGGTCGGGACAATGGTGGCGATACCGATATTGATGATCGTTGCCTTTGGCGCCGCCCGGGTCGCGGGCCAGGCCTTTGGCGAGCTGCGCGACGCAGTCTTTGCCAAGGTGGGCCAGCATGCCCTGCGAACAGTCGCCTTGGCGGTCTTTCGCCATTTACACGCGCTGTCCCTGGCCTTTCACCTGGACCGGCGCACCGGCGGCTTGAGCCGGGCGATCGAACGCGGCACCAAGGGCATCGATTTTCTGTTGCGTTTCTCCCTATTCAATATTCTTCCCACGCTGCTGGAACTGGCCATGGTCTGCGGTGTGTTGTGGATCAATTACGGCCCGTCGTACTCCTCCGTCACCTTGTTCGCGGTCGGGGTTTATATCGTCTTCACCCTGACCATCACGGAATGGCGCCTGAAGCACCGCCGCGAGATGAACCGCACGGACAGCGAAGCCTCCACCCGCGCCATCGACAGTCTGCTGAACTTCGAGACGGTGAAATATTTCGGTAACGAAGGGCACGAGGCGAACCGCTTCGACCAGTCCATGGCCCTCTACGAAAAGGCCGCCGTGCGCAGCCAGACATCATTGGCGCTGTTGAATATCGGCCAGGGAATCATCATCGCCTTCGGCATGTGCACGGTGTTGTTGCTAGCGGCCCAGGGCATCATTGACGGCAAGCTGACCATCGGCGATTTCGTCCTGATCAACACGTTCATGATGCAATTGCACCAGCCCCTGGGCTTCCTCGGTTTCGTCTACCGCGAGATCAAGCAAAGTCTGGTGGACATGGACAAGATGTTCGAGCTGATCGAGGTGCATACGGAAGTTGCCGATGACCCCGGTGCCAAGCCGTTGCGGGTCAGCGCGGGCGAAGTAGTCTTCGAGAATGTTGATTTCGGTTACGCCGACGACCGGCAAATCCTGCATGGCGTCAGCTTCAAGGTGCCGGCCGGCAACACGGTGGCGATCGTCGGGCCGTCGGGGGCGGGCAAATCGACCATTTCGCGCATCCTGTTCCGGTTTTACGACGTCAAGGGCGGGCGGGTGCTGATCGATGGCCAGGACGTGCGGGATGTGACGCAGGCCTCGCTGCGCGCCAACGTGGGCATCGTGCCTCAGGACACCGTCTTGTTTAATGACAGCATCCGCTACAACATCCGTTATGGCCGGGTCGATGCCACGGACGCCGAGATCGATGAGGCGGCCAGGCTGGCACAGATCCACGACTTTATCTGTAGTTTGCCCGCTGGTTATGACTCGGCGGTGGGCGAGCGCGGCCTGAAACTGTCGGGCGGGGAAAAACAGCGGGTTGCCATCGCCCGGACAATTCTGAAGGATCCCGCCATCCTGTTGTTTGACGAGGCGACCTCCGCTCTGGATTCCCAGACCGAAAAGGAAATTCAGGCTGCCCTGCGCCTGGTCTCCCGCGACCGTACCACCCTGGTCATTGCCCATCGCCTCTCGACCATTGTCGATGCCGATGAAATCATTGTGCTGGTGGCCGGCCGCATCGTCGAGCGCGGCCGGCACGAGGCGCTTTTGCGGGCCAACGGCACCTATGCCGATATGTGGCAACGCCAACAGGAACAGGCGGAGGCCTTGCAACGGCTGCAGCGTCTGGATAAGGATGAGGAAACGGCAGCCTGAAACTTGGTATAAAGCGCCGTATGCTTAGCGCCCCTCGTCGCCGGGAAAAGGAATTTGACACCCTATGGATGCTTTGAAGGCCGTCGTTGTGCCCATCAACCGCGAAGGCTACCGCTTCATTGCGATCTTCGTGCTGGCGACCATCATCCTGTTTTGGATTGCCGACCCCTTGGGCTGGCTGGGCGTCATTCTGAGCTGCTGGTGCGTCTATTTTTTCCGTGATCCGGAGCGCACGACCCCGATCCGTGACGGGCTGATCATCTCGCCCGCCGATGGCGTGGTGCAGTCCATCGAACTGGCCGTGCCGCCCGAGGAACTGGGCATGGGCGATGGGGCGCGCCAGCGGATCGCCGTGTTCATGAATGTCTTCAACGTGCATGTGAACCGTATCCCCATCAATGGCGAGATTACGGCGGTGTCCTACCGGCCGGGCAAATTTCTTAACGCCTCCCTGGACAAGGCTTCGACCGATAACGAGCGTCAGGCGATCCGCATGACCACCTCCATGGGCCAGGATATAGCCTTCGTGCAGATCGCCGGTCTGGTGGCCCGGCGCATCGTTTGTGGATTGTACGAGGGCCAGAGGGTGCAGGCCGGCGAACGGTTTGGTATGATCCGCTTTGGCAGCCGGGTCGATGTCTATCTGGACGAGGGCACCCAGCCCCTGGTGGCGGTCGGTCAAACGGCGGTGGCGGGCGAAACGGTGCTGGCCGATTGCGACAGCGATGAAGGGCGGCGGCAGGGAGAGACACGATGAGAATTCGGCCGCGCAACCGCCGGCTCAGGGAACTGCCGGTCAACAGCCTGATCCCGAATATTCTGACCGTCCTGGCGTTATGCGCCGGGATGTCGGCGATCCGCTTCGCCATGCAGGACAAATGGGAGCTGGCGGTGGCGGCCATCATCGTCGCCGGCATTTTGGACGGCCTGGACGGCCGCATGGCGCGGCTGTTGAAGGGCGCGACGAAATTCGGTGCGGAATTGGACTCCCTGTCCGATTTCATCGCCTTCGGCGTCGCCCCGGCCCTGGTGATCTATTTGTGGAGCACGGAAGTCCTGGGCGGCATCGGCTGGATCGCCGGGCTGGCCTACTCGACCTGCTGCGCCTTGCGCCTGGCCCGTTTCAATACCGCCCTGGATGATCCCGACCGGCCCGCCTGGGCCAGCTATTTCTTCACCGGCATGGCGGCGCCGGCGGGGGCCTGCATGGTGCTGCTGCCCATGGCGATCAGCTTTCAACTTGGCGACGGCGTGGTGCGCGAACCGGTCGTGATGGCCTGCTGGCTGTTGGCCGTTGCCTTCCTGATGATCAGCCGCATCCCCACCTATTCCTTTAAACGGGTGCGGGTGAAGCGGGAAATGGTGTTGCCGCTGTTGGTGGTGGTCGGCATCGTTGCCGCCATTTTGGCCAGCTACCCCTGGTTCGTGCTGTCGGTGTTGGGGCTGGCCTACCTTGGGTCCATCCCCTTCAGCTATCGCGCGCACCAGCGATTTGCCGCATCGCAAGCTGCTGAAGCTGACGGCGAAGCGGAAGAGGCGCCCGGTGACCGCGAGGAAACTTCCTAAATAATTTACGGCCAGCCGGCGCCAGGGACGTCGACCTGGACGGTTTCGATACGCCCCGAACGAAGCTCCGCCGTGCCGGGCCCCGATTGCAGGCAGGTGCAAATGAACAGGGTGCGCCGGTCCTCGCCGCCCAGCATGCAGGCAAACGAGCCGTAATCGCCAGTCGAAATACGTTCGGTAACCTCGCCCCCTTCCAGGACGCGGATGGTCTCCTTGTTGCGCGGATCGGCAACCCAGACCGCGCCCTCGGCATCCAGGCAGATGCCGTCGGGATAGCCGCCATCCAGATCGGCCCAGACCCGGCGGTTGGACAGGCTGCCATCCGCCGCCCGGTCCCAGGCGCTGAGAATATGGCCCCGGGTCTCGCCCACGATCAGGGTGCCGCCATCGGGCGTGATCACGGAACCGTTGGGAAAGGCCAGGCCGGCGGCGGCCACGGAGGCGGTGCCGTCGGGATCGACGCGGATCAGGTCGGCCAGCTTGAAGTCATCGCCAGCGTGGCTGTTGAAGCCGAAATTGCCCACATAGGCGCCGCCGTCGCCGTCAACCACCATGTCGTTGCAATGGTAGCCGGCCAGCGCCGAGAGGTCAGCCACCTCCACCAGGCCGCCGGGATCCAGGCGCAGCAGACGCCGGTCGGTCATGGAAACCACCAGTAGGCGGCCATCGGGCGTCCAGCCCAGGCCGGAGGGTTGCCCCGGTACCTCGGCCATGGTCTCCCGCCGGCCGTCGAGATCCACGGCGATAACCTCGTGGGCATAAAAATCCGAGAACCACAGCCGGCCATCATGCCATCGCGGCCCTTCGGGAAATGTCAGGCCCTCCAACAGGATGGCTGTTCGTTTCGTCATGGCATTTTCCTCCGGTGCTTTATACTGATTTTCCGCAAGTGTAGTTCATAGCAGCCGGGGAGGCGATGATGCGTTTACAGGATCGAGTGGCCATGGTGGTTGGCGCGGGACAAAGTCCGGGTGAAACCATGGGTAACGGCCGGGCCACGGCCCTGGTCTTTGCCCGTAACGGCGCCAACGTGGTGGCCGTGGACCGGGACTTGGGTTCGGCGGAGGAAACGGTGGCGATGATCCGGGACGAGGGCGGCAAGGCCATGGCCCTGGCGGCGGATGTCACGGACGAGGCCGCGGTCCAGGCCGCCGTGGCGGAATGCCTGGGTCAGCATGGCCGGATCGATATCCTGCATAACAATGTCGGCATCTCGCTTGCGGGCGGTGATGCGGAGATCACGGAGATTACGGTCGAGGCGTTCGATCTTTGTGTCGCGGTCAATTTGCGCGGCATGGTCCTGACCTGTAAACACGCCCTGCCCTCCATGCGCGAGCGGGGCAGCGGCGCCATCGTCAATATCTCCTCCCTGGCGGCCTGGTCCGCCTATCCCCTGGTGGCCTACAAGACCACCAAGGCGGCCGTCATTGCGTTGACGGATCAACTGGCCATTCAAAACGCCCGCTATGGTATTCGGGCCAATGTCATCCTGCCCGGACTGATGGATACACCCATGGCGGTGGATACCCGGGTCAAGGTCCTGGGCAAAAGCCGCGAAGAGATCGCCGCCGGCCGGGACGCCAAGGTGCCCTTGGGCCGTAAGATGGGCACCGGGTGGGATATCGCCAATGCGGCGCTGTTTCTCTGCTCCGACGAGGCCAGCTTCATCACCGGCGCCGCGCTGCCTGTCGACGGTGGCTCGTCGGTGGCGCTGGGAACATAAGCCGGGGGCATCATTTTGGCATTACAGGGCAATTAATTCATCCGCTGACCCTTTACATCTATATATCGAATTGCTATATGCAAATTCGTAATGAATGATGGGAGTTGCGGGCGGATGGATGTGCGGTCGTTGTGCCTTGGCGTGCTGAGCCTGGGCGATGCATCGGGTTATGAAATCAAGAAACGGTTGGAGGACACCTTCAGCCATTTCTATGACGCCTCCTTTGGCTCCATTTACCCGGCCCTGAACCGTTTGCAAAAAGAGGGTCTGGTGCGATGCGAGACAGAGGCGCAATCGAAACGCCCGGACAAGAAAGTCTATAGCCTGACCGTGGATGGCCGCCTGACCCTGGTGGCGGAATTGAACAACATGCCGGGGCGGGACCGGGTGCGGTCGGAATTTCTGGTTGCCATGTGTTTCGCTGATCTGCTGCCGGCCGGCCAGATTAGTGAAATGATCGACCAGCGCATCAATCAGCATAAGAGACTGGCCGCCGAACTGGCTGGCCGCGAAAGCCGCTCGTCGGCGGCGCAGCAGTTTGTCGCCGGTTACGGTCGGGCCCTGTATGAGGCGGCGGCGGCATATTTGGAAGACAACCGTCATCTGGTGGAAAGTGAAGCGCTGTTGGCCCAGATCGATAGCGATCGAGTGGGCGCCGCCGACTAAATTCGGACCAACCATCGAACAAAACGATACCGGACGAACGACAACCCTACGCTAGGATATTTTAATCATGCGGAAATCCATAATTCTCGCCATCGCAATTGCCATTGTTGCGGCCGGTTGGGTCTTGAGTGGTGAATTCGGTGACAAGGTCGGCCTGGCAAACGGCAAGGCGGCGCCTGGGCCGGCACCGTCCGTGGCCGAGCGCAATGAAGCCCGTGGCGAAGCCGCCCTGACAGCCGTGCGGACCGAGGTCTCGATAGCCAAGCGGCATTGGCGCGCGGTCACGGCGCGGGGTCATACGGAGGCCAAGCGCCGTGTCATGATCAAGTCCGAAATCAAGGGCGTGATCATCAAGGTCTCCCTACAAAAGGGACAAAAGGTCCGCCGGGGTGACGAACTGGTCCGTATAGACGTGGCCGACCGTGAAGCCCATATGGCCGAGGCCAAGGCCCTGGTGCGCCAGCGCGAGTTGGAATTTCAAGCCGCGGAAAAACTGCGCAAAAAAGGCTATCGGGCGGAAACCCAGTTTTCCGCCGCCGCCGCCCGCCTGGATGCGGCCCACGCCATGGTCAAGCAGATGGACGTGGCCCTTGCCCGCACGGTCATTCGGGCGCCGTTCGATGCCATCGTCGACAGCCGCGAAGTTGAACTTGGCGCCTACGTCAAGGACGGCAGCGGAATTGCCTTGCTGGTGGACGAAGACCCCTATCTGGTGGTCGCCCAGGTCAGCGAAAACGATGTGGGTCGTTTACGGCGCAACGGCAAGGGGCGGGCCGTCCTGGTTACCGGACAAACAGTCGAAGGGCGTATTCATTACATCGCCGCCACGGCGGAAGCGGCCACGCGCACCTACCGCGTCGAATTGCTGGTCTCCAACCAGGATGGCAAGCTGCGTCACGGCACCACGGCGGAGTTGAATTTTCCGACCGAACAGATTCTGGCGCATTTCATCACCCCGGCCGTGCTGACCTTGAACGACAGCGGCATCGTTGGCGTGCGTTGCGTGGAGGCAGCGGGCAGGGTGGCCTTTTATCCGGTCAACATCATCGACAGCGGCGCCGACGGCGTCTGGGTGGAAGGTTTGCCCGAACAGACGGAATTGATCGTGGTGGGGCAGGAATTCGTGCGCCAGGGTGACCGGGTCCGGATCGCCGGCGGGGCCAAGAAAAAGCCTGCCAAGGCGGCCAAAATAACTGGGGCGCCCGCGTCGTGAACGCAATTATCGACGCCGCCGTGCATCATGCGCGCAGTGTCCTCTCGATCCTGGTGCTGGTGCTGATCGCGGGTTTGGTTTCCTTTCTGACCATACCCAAGGAATCCAAGCCCGACATCAATATCCCCATTGTCTATGTGTCCATGACCCATGACGGCATCTCGCCCGAGGATGCCGAACGCCTGCTGGTGCGGCCCATGGAGCAGGAACTGCGTTCCATCGAGGGCATCAAGGAAATGCGCAGCCGGGCCGAAACCGGCAGTGCCTCGGTATTGCTGGAGTTTGACGCCGGTTTTGACGTGGACAGGGCCTTGCGCGACGTGCGCCAGGCCATTGATTTGGTCAAGCCGGACCTGCCCGGCGATACCGAGGAACCCACAGCCAACGAGGTTAACGTGGGTCTGTTCCCGGTGCTGGTGGTAACCCTGGCCGGCGATGTGCCCGAACGCACCCTGTTACGTCTGGCCCGCGATTTGCAGGACAAGCTGGAGGCCCTGCCCGGCGTCTTGGAAGCCGATATCGCCGGTGAACGAAAAGAGATGTTGGAAGTGCTGGTCGATCCGGTGCGCCTAGAAAGCTACAACATCAGCCAGGAAGAACTGATCCGCGCCGTGACCCGCAATAATCAGTTGATCGCGGCCGGTGCCATGGACACCGGCAAGGGCCGCTTTGCCATTAAAGTGCCGGGTCTGTTCGAAACAGCCCGCGATGTCTTGGACCTGCCCATCAAAGCATTGGGTGACGGCGTTATCACCCTGGACGATGTGACAACGGTACGGCGCACCTTTCGCGATGCCGACAGCTTCGCCCGCATCAACGGGCAGAGCGGCATAACCCTGGAAATCAAAAAACGCCTCGGTGAAAACGTCATCGACACCATCGATCAGGTCCGCGCCCTGGTCACCGCGCGGGCCGAAAGCTGGCCGGCCGGGGTCGAGGTCAATTTTATTCAGGACGAATCCAAGAACATCCGCCGCATGCTGGATGATCTGCAGAACAATGTTCTGTCCGCCATCCTGTTGGTGATGATCGTTGTCGTCGCCGCCCTGGGTTTGCGCACCGCCGGTCTGGTCGGTCTGGCCATTCCCGCCTCGTTCCTGTTTGGTATTTTGGTGCTCGACGCCATGGGACTGACGGTCAACATGGTGGTGCTGTTCGCCTTGATCCTGGCCGTGGGCATGTTGGTGGACGGCGCCATCGTGGTCACGGAATTCGCCGACCGCAAGCTGGCCGAGGGTCTGCACCGAAAAGAAGCCTACGCCATGGCCGCTCGGCGCATGGCCTGGCCCATAATCGCCTCCACCGCGACCACCTTGGCGGCCTTCATGCCGTTGGTGTTCTGGCCCGGCGTGGTCGGCGAATTCATGAAGTTTCTGCCCATTACCCTGGTCGTGACCCTGACCGGGTCGCTGCTGATGGCGCTGATATTCGTCCCCACATTGGGCGGTTTGATGGGCAAGGCCGGATCGGCCAATCCGGCGGTGCTGGCCGCGTTGGCGGCGTCGGAGAGTGGCGATGTGCGGCAGTTGCCCGGCCTGACCGGCGTTTATGCCAGGGTGCTGTCCGTGCTGATCCGCCGCCCCATTCTGGTTCTGCTCGTCGCCATCGGCATATTGGTCGGCGTCTATGCCGCCTATTATTCAGCCGGCAAGGGGGTGGAATTCTTTCCCGATGTCGAGCCGGAACAAAGCCTGATCCACGTTCATGCCCGCGGCAATCTATCGGCCCGGGAAAAGGATGTGCTGGTCCGCGAGGTCGAGGCGGAGCTGTTGCAAATCAGGGGTATACGCACGATCTATGCCCGCACCGGGGGGGCGGCCCGAGGCGAGGACCAGGCCCAGGACGTGATTGGCACCATTTTTGTCGAATTCGCGGATTGGGACCGCCGCCCTACGTCCGCCGTGATCATGGACGAGGTACGCCGCCGCACGGCGCATCTGGCCGGCGTCTGGGTGGAGCCGCGCGAGCCCGATGTGGGACCGCCCACGGGCAAGGATATCCAGATTGAATTTCGCTCCCGTTTCCCCGAACGTCTCGATCCCTTGGTGGCGAAATTCCGCCGGCATCTCGACGGCATGGACGGCCTATTGGACGTGGAAGACAGCCGCGCCCTGCCGGGCATCGAATGGCAGGTTAAGGTCGACCGGGCCCAGGCTGGCCGCTTCAACGCCGATATCCTGACCGTGGGCAAGGTGGTGCAGTTGGTTACCAACGGCATCAAGGTTGGTGAATACCGCCCCGACGACGCCGATGAAGAGGTCGAAATTCGCCTCCGCTTCCCCCATGGCTATCGCAATATCAGTCAGTTGGATCAACTGCGGGTGCAAACCAGCCACGGACAGGTGCCCATATCAAACTTCGTCACCCGCACGCCCCAGCAGCGTTCCGGGCTGTTGCGGCGGACGGACGGACAGCGGGTGCTGAAGGTTCAGGCCAGTGTGGCCCCGGGCTTGTTGCCCGATGACAAGGTGAGCGAGATCCGTGCTTGGATGGCGACGCAGAGTTTCGACCACGAAGTCGGCATCCGCTTCAAGGGCGCTGACCGGGACCAGAAGGAAGCGGCCGCCTTCTTGAAGAAAGCCTTCGGCATCGCCTTGTTCGTGATGGCGATTATCCTGATTACCCAGTTCAACAGTTTTTATCATGCCCTGTTGATCCTGACGGCGGTGATCATGTCCACCGTGGGCGTCATGGCCGGCTTGATCATCACGGGCCAATCGTTCGGCATCGTCATGACCGGTATCGGCGTCATCGCCCTGGCCGGTATCGTGGTGAACAACAATATCGTCCTGATCGATACCTACGCCCGTTTGGTCAAATCCGGCATGGAACCGCTGGAGGCGGTGGTACGCACGGGCACCCAACGTCTGCGCCCGGTCTTGCTGACCACGGTGACGACAATTTTTGGTCTGTTGCCCATGGTGTTCCAGACCAACATCGATTTCTTCGCCCGCGAGATCGCCATCGGCGCGCCATCGACCCAGTGGTGGGTACAACTCTCCACCGCCGTCGTCTTTGGCTTAAGCTTCGCCACCCTGCTAACCCTGTTCGTGACGCCATCGCTGCTGGCCCTGGGCGCGCGGACATCCGCTTATCTTGACCGCCGGCGCGGGATGCGGGAGGAAAAGCGGGCCGCCAAGACGGCTGCCGCGCAGCCGGCGGAATAGACCCCCATGTTCGACACTAAAATTGCCATTGTCGTCCGCGACGACCTTGCCGTTTGGCAAAAGCTGAACGTTACGGCCTTTCTGACCTCCGGCGTGTTGGGCGCTAGGGCGGAGCTGTTGGGCGAGGATTACCAGGATGCCGGCGGCAATATTTACAACCCGTTGCTGATCCAGCCGATCATGGTCTTGACCACCGATAGTCCAGGGCTGGGCAAGATCCACGCCCGCGCACAGAACAGGGGTGTGAAGCTCTCCATCTACATCGAAGAGATGTTCGCGACCGGCCATGACGCCGCCAACCGCGCGGCGGTACTGCGGCACGACCCTCAAGATTTGAACATCGTCGGCCTGGCCCTGCGTGAAGAGAAGAAAATCGTCGATAAAATCATCAAGGGCGCCAAGATGCATGGCTGATGCGGGCTATTTATAGCGGCGCAGGATCTTGTCATATGCGCCCGAGGCGCGGATGGCGGCCAGGGATTTATTGAACCGCTCAAGGAATATTTTTGATTTCCAGCCCGATTTCGCCACCAGGAAATGCCGGGAAGAGTGCCGGCCAAAGTTTTTCTTGCTGATCTTGAAGTTCGACCGTTTCAACTTCTGCTGTTTGATGATCGAGACCCCGGTCAATAGATCAATGGCGACGGCATCGACCCGCTTCGCCGCCAGCATTTTGAAGCATTCGTCCACCTTTGGCGCTTCGAACAAAATGAATGTGCCTTTCGCCAGATAATCCTTTAGCCATTGCCGCGAATGGTGGCTCCCGAGGCAGAGGAAAGCGCCGCCAACGCCACTCAGATTATTGAAATTCGTCTTGTTGTCCGTCCGGCTGAACAACCGCGAACCCTTGAACACCCACAAGGGGTCGGAATACAGCACCACCTCGTCCCGTTCGGGGTTTTTGCCATAGGGAAAGACGCCGACGAAATAGCCGTCCAGCATATTGCTGTAGCCCTCTTTCCACGGCAGCCATGACAACCCGAACGGCAGATCCATGTGGGCGTACACGGCGCGGACGATATCCGTTGCCAAACCGCCGCCATGAAGCTGTTGGCCGGTAAACGGCGGATAATGATCGCCCGTTGCGACCCGGTAACTATTGGCGCGCGCGGGTCCGGACAAAATACCCAAACCCAGAACTAACAGCAGAATGGGAAGTTTCATATTTGCCTTCATAACCGTCCGCCGCGCCACGTGATGTTCCACTGTCTCCAAAATAGGATTGATACTGGATTGTAGCCATTCAATTCATTCGCGGTCCAGAAAACGAAAAGGTGACACCATTGAAAAGGATTTCCAACCTGGAGAATTCATGCAGACTCGGGAGTAATATTTTATTCAGGAGGAAACATTATGAACCTTGAGGGAAAATCAGGAATTGTCACGGGCTCCGGGCGGGGCATCGGGCGCGATGTGGCGCTGTTGCTGGCCAGGGAAGGCGCCAATGTGATCGTCAATGATCCCGGCGTCGGGCGGGGCGGCGAGGATACCGACGAGCGGCCGGCGGATGAAGTGGTGGCCGAGATTGCCGCCGCCGGGGGCAAGGCCATTGCCAACTATGACTCGGTGGCGGAGTACGACAAGGCCGGGCGCATGATCGGGCAATGCGTGGACAGCTTCGGCAGCATCGATTTCGTGGTCAACGTGGCCGGCATGCTGCGCGAGCGGATGATCTGGAACATGACCGAGGAAGATTTCGACGAGGTCATTCTGGTCCATCTCACGGGCCATTGGAACATCTGTAGCCATGCGGTCAAGGTGATGCGCGGGCAGCGCTACGGCCGCATCGTCAACTTCTCCTCCGATGCCTTCAAGGGCTCCGTGGGTCAGTGCAATTATGCCGCCGCCAAGGCCGGTATCATCGGCCTGACCCGGACCATCGCCCGCGAAGCCGGACGCTACGGCATCACCGCAAATGCCATGTGTCCCCTGGCGGCAACACGCATGACCGTGAACGATGCGGTCATCGCGGGCTGGAAGCGCCGCCTGGACAGCGGCCTGTTGACGCAAGCCCAGTATGACAACCGCATGGCCATGCCCGGCCCGGAGTACATCGCCCCCATGGTGGCCTACCTTTGTACCGAGGACAGCCGGGACGTGAACGGCCAATTGTTCCATGTGGAGCGTTCGAAAATTCACACCTATCATTTTGGCGAGGAATCCCGCGCCATCTACAAGCATACCGACGGCGGCATGTTCACGGTTGATGAATTGATCGAAACCGTGCCCGCCTCCCTGATGGAAGGCATCCCCAACGTCGCCCCGGCGGAGGAGGCGTGAGATCGACGGCCTGACTTTCGATGGAGAGGAAATCGCCGCCGGGATAGCCGAATGGGCGGCGGTGGAAAGCCCCTGTTACGATGCCGCCGCCGTCAACCGCATGATGGACCTTGCCGTCGCAACCATGACCGCCATGGGCGCGGAGGTCGAACGTACGCCGGGCGCAAAAGACGCACCGGGCCATGGCGATGTGGTGACCGCCCGCCTCGGCTTCGGCCACCCACCTGATCTGCCGGGCATTCTGGTGCTGGGTCATCTGGACACAGTGCATCTGGTCGGCACCCTGGCCGGTGAATTGCCCGTACACAGGGAGGGCGATCTGCTGTACGGGCCCGGCGTGCTGGATATGAAGGGCGGCATGTTTCTGGCCTGCCACGCGGTGGAAAAACTGTTGGCCCTGCGCGGCCGCCTAAACCTGCCCGTGACGTTCCTTTTTATTCCGGACGAAGAGATCGGCAGCCCCACGACACGGGCCCTGATCGAGCGGGCGGCCAGGGCGGCGAAATTCGTTCTGGTGCCCGAGCCGGGCAAGCCGGACAAATTCGTCACTGGCCACCACGCCTTCCTGCGCTACAAACTGCATACCCATGGCAAGCCGGCCCATGCCGGCGTTGCGTTTGGTCTGGGGCGCAGCGCCATCAGCGTCATGGCAAAACTGATCGCCCAGATCGAGGGCTATTCGGACGTGGCGCGGGAAATCACCTATCGGGTGGGCAACATAACGGGCGGCACCTTTGTCAATGTGATCCCCACGGCGTGCCATTGCGAAGTGCTCTGCGTGGCGC
>JAYGEA010000187.1:0-30159 GCA_046582635.1 Alphaproteobacteria bacterium | reverse complement strand
CGAAGGCGCCTTGAGCTTCCTGGGCCTTTCCGTGCCCTCGCCCACGCCAAGCTGGGGCGGCATGATCGCGGAAGGCCGAGAAAACCTGGAAGATAGCCCGCACGTCAGCTTCATTCCGGCGATCTTCATGTTCCTCACCGTGCTGTCGTTCAACCTGGTGGGCGATACCCTGCGCAGCAAACTGGCGGACCTGCGGGAAAGCGCCCTGTAGGTTCCATAGGTTCAATCGCCAGTCAATCGTCTGACAGCGGAAAATGGCAGGCAACCTGGTGGCGTGGCGCGATCTCGTTTAAGGGAGGCACCACTTCGGTACAAATTTGCTGGGCCCGCGGGCAGCGGGTGTTGAAGCGACAGCCGGGCGGCGGATTGGTGGCCGATGGCAATTCACCGTCTTTCATGGCAATGGGCTGGGGCGGCCGGGTGGGGTCGGCCTCGGGTATGGCGCTCAACAGGGCGGCGGTGTAGGGATGCGCCGGCGATTTATACAGGGTCTCGCTGTCCGTCAGCTCGCAAATACGGCCCAGATACATCACCGCCACCCGGTCGCAGACCACCTTCACCACGGATAGATCGTGGGAGATGAACAGCATGGTCAGGTCGTAGCGGTCCTTCATATCCTGCAGCAGATTGATGATCTGCGCCTGGATCGAGACATCCAGGGCCGAGACCGGTTCGTCGCAGATCAGCATTCTGGGCTCGGACACCAGGGCGCGGGCGATGGAGATACGCTGGCACTGGCCACCCGAAAACTGGAACGGCCGGCGGGCCTGCGCCGTATCGGGGTCCAGGCCCACTGCCTCCAGGACCTCGCGCACCCGGGCGGCGCGTTCCTCAGGCGTGCCCTCCTTCATCACCACCAGGGGCATCTCCACGATGTCCGAAACCTTGCGCCGCGGGTTCAGGGATGAAATGGGGTCCTGAAAGATGATCTGGAAATCGCGCCGCTGCCGGCGCAACGCCTCGCCGCGAAGGGATGTCAGCTCGGTGCCATTCAAAATGACCTTGCCCGACGTGGGCACCGGCAACTGCATGACGGCGCGCGCCGTGGTCGACTTGCCGCAACCCGACTCCCCCACCAGTCCCAGGGTCTCGCCTGGATAGATTTCGAAACTGACGCCCGAGACCGCGTGCACGGTTTCCCGTTTGCTCAGCCGGAATTCCACCACCATGTCTTCGACCCGGAGCATCGGCTCCACCGAAGGATTGGCTGGTTGCTCAACCGATGACATTAGCCGGGGCCCCCGCCGCCGCGCCGACCGGGTGCCAGCAGGCGAAACTATGATCAACCCCGCCGTCCCCCGAACTATTTACAAGGCCATCAGATGCCAAGACAGGCTCCTCTTCCCGGCATTGCTCTTCCGCCCGGGAGCAGCGCGGCGCGAAGCGGCAACCGGGCGGCAGATAGATCAGGTTCGGCGGTTGGCCCGAGATAGTTCGCAGTCGCGTATGGGTCGGATGATCCAGTTGCGGAATAGACTGCATCAGCGCCTGGGTATACGGCATGCGGGTATTGGCGAACAAATCCTTGGTGGAGGAACGCTCCACCATCTTGCCGGCATACATCACGGCGATTTCGTCGGTGCGCCCGGCCACCACGCCCAAATCATGGGTGATCAGGATCATCGACATATTCCGCTCCCGCTGCTGTTTGCGCAGCAGATCCAGAATGCCTGATTGCACGGTTACATCCAGCGCCGTGGTGGGTTCGTCCGCGATCAGCAGTTTGGGTTCGCAGGCCAGCGCGATGGCGATGGCCACGCGTTGGCGGATCCCGCCCGAAAGCTGATGGGGGTATTCGTCGATGCGCCGCTCCGGCGCGGAAATGCCCACTGCGCGCAGCAACTCGATGCCGCGCTCGCGGGCTTCCTGCTTTGAAGTCCCGAGATGATGGATCAGGGTTTCGGAAATTTGCGCGCCAACCTTCATCACCGGGTTGAGGGAGGTCATGGGATCTTGAAAGATCATCGCCACGTCGCGGCCCCGAATGGCGCGCAAGGCCTTTTCGTCGAGGCCGCGCAGATCGCGGCCGTTAAAGAGGATGCGGGCATCCTCGGATACTCTGGCGCTGGGCGGCAGCAGACCCATCAAGGTACGGCACAAAATGGTCTTGCCGCAGCCGGACTCTCCGACCAGGCCCAAGGTCACACCCTGCTCAAGGCTGAAGGACACCCCGTCCACGGCGCGCACCAAACCCCGCTCGGTCTGGAAATGCGTGTGCAGGTTTTCAACCTGCAAAAGCGGTACATTCACGGTTCCGTCAACTCCCCGAATTTAACGGCAAATAATAACGGTTGCCGGCCCCATTGGGAATAGGCCTAGAACCCGATCTGGCCTATCGTTGCTGATCCGCAAGCAACGGAAGTCAACAGAAATCAACAATGGAATACGGGAAGTAAGCGTCATGGCCAATTTTGGCGAACAGCTGCGCGGCACCGGGATCATGGTGGCGCCCGGCATCTACGATGCCTTTGGCGCGCTGATGGTGGAGCGGGTGGGTTTTCCCGCCGCCTATCTGTCCGGCGCCATCGGCGAACGGGTCGATGTGCCCCTGATCGTCGATGCCGATACGGGCTACGGCAATGCCCTGAACGTGATCCGCACGGTCAAGCTGTTCGAACGTAACGGCGCCCGCGTTATTCAATTGGAGGATCAGAGCCTGCCCAAACGCTGCGGCCATCTGGGTGGCAAGACCCTGGTCCCGGCGGCCGAGATGGTGGGCAAGATCAAAGCCGCCCTGGATGCCCGGCAAAGCGATGAAACCCTGATCATGGCGCGTACCGATGCCATCGCTGTCGAAGGTCTGGACGCCGCCCTGGACCGGGCCGAACGCTATCGCGAGGCCGGCGCGGATATTTTGTTTGTCGAGGCGCCGCAGGATAAAGAGCAAATGCGCACGGTCACCGCCCGCCTTGGCGGGGAGGTGCCGCTTTTGGCCAATATGGTGGAAGGGGGCAAGACACCGTTGCTGCCCGCCGGCGACCTGCAGGAGATCGGTTATTCCATCGTCATTTTTCCCGGCGGTCTGGCCCGCGCCGTGGGCCACATGATGGGGCGTTATTTCGCCTCCCTGCGCACCAACGGCGATACCAGTCAGTTCCGCGCCCAGATGATTGACTTCGACGAGATGAATGCCCTCATCGGCACGCCCGACATGCTGGCGGCGGGCGCGCGATACGACGCGGGTAATTTTTCAGACCAGGATTAGGAGCGGACCTTGGATATAAGTCACGGCAGCCGCGAGACATTTGAGGTCGAGGTCCCCGTCGCCATCGTCGGCGGCGGCGCCTGTGGTCTGGTTGCCGCCCTGACCCTGGCGGATGCGGGCATTACACCCCTGGTATTGGAACGTGACGCTCTGCCCACGGGTTCCACCGGCCTGTCGTCGGGAATGATTCCGGCGTGCGGAACCTACCTGCAACGGGCCGAGGGCGTTGAAGACACGGTTGCGATGCTGATCCATGACATCCAGGCCAAGGCCAAGGGGCAGGCTGATCCGGCCGTCGTTGCCGCCGTGGCGAAAGCATCCGGGTTAACGATGGAATGGCTGGTGGATGATCACGGCGTGGAATTGACCCTGGTCGGCGGCTTCCTATATCCGGGCTTTTCCGCCCCGCGCATGCATGCCCCCCGTCCCGCCAAGGCGCTGATTTGATGGCCGGATTGCTCCGGGCGGCGGAGACGGCGGAGATCGATATCATGGTCAACGCCAAGGTGACGGAGCTGTTCGCCGGCGAAGACGGCGGGGTGGCTGGCCTGCGCCTTGAGCGCCCCGATGGAGCGGTGGAAGAGATCGGCTGCCGGGCCCTGATCCTGGCCTGCAACGGTTATGGCGGCAATGCGGACATGGTGGCCAAACATATCCCGGACATGGCGGCGGCGGAGTATTTTGGCCATCCCGGCAATCAGGGCGATGCGGTGAACTGGGGCCGCGCCCTTGGCGCCCGGACCCGTCATATGGGCGCCTATCAGGGCCACGGTTCCGTCGCCACGCCCCACGGCATCCTGATTACCTGGGCCCTGATGATGAACGGCGGTATCCAGATCAACAATGCCGGCCAGCGCTTTTCCTCCGAACATCGCGGCTATTCGGAGCAGGCGGTCGATGTCCTGACCCAGCCCGACGGCGTTGCCTGGCTGATTTTCGATGACCGAATTTTGCACTTGGGCCGCGACTTCGCGGAATTCAATCTGGCCGAGGCCGCCGGCGCAATCCGTCATGGCGCCGATGTGGAAAGCCTGGCATCGGCCATCGATGTCCCGGCCCCCGCCTTGGCACTGACATTGGCTGAAACACATGCCTTTGCCGACGGCCGCAATGACGACCCCTTCGGGCGCGATTTTACCACCCAGCCGCCACTTAGCCAGCCGCTGTACGCCATCAAGGTAACGGGCGCGCTGTTTCATACCCAGGGCGGCCTGGAAATCGATGCCGGGGCGCGGGTTCTGGGCAGCGACGGTTCGCCCCTGCCCAACCTTTACGCCGGCGGCGGGGCGGCCTGTGGCATTTCGGGCAGTCAGGTCTGGGGCTATCTATCGGGCAATGGCCTGCTGACCGCCGTCAATCTGGGCCGCATCGCCGGACAATCGGCCGCCCGTCAAATCAAGCAGGAGATGGAAACATGAACCACGATCAGCAAAGCAAGGCCGACGCTTTCGCCGCCCTGCATGCGGGACCGGATATTTTCATCATGCCCAACCCCTGGGACATCGGCAGCACCCGGGTCCTGGCCGGCCTCGGCTTCAAGGCTCTGGCCACCACCTCGGTCGGCTATGCCTTTTCCAAGGGCTACAAGGACGGCGTGATCAGCCGGGACGAGATGTTGACGCATGTGGCCGAGATTGTCGCGGCGACGGACCTGCCGGTCTCGGCCGACCTTGAAAATGGCTACGGTGACAGCCCGGAGGCAGCGGCGGAAACCATTCGCCTGGCGGCCGCGACCGGTCTGATGGGCGGCTCGATCGAAGACTACACTCCCGAGGGCGGTGGCAGGCTCTATGACCAGGCCCACGCCACCGAACGGGTGGCCGCCGCCGTTGAAGCGGCACGGGGGGGCGAAGTGCCGTTCATCCTGACCGCCCGGACGGAAAATTTCATCCGCGGCAATCCCAATCTGGACGACACCATCGCCAGGCTGCAAGCTTTCGAAGCGGTGGGCGCCGATGTTCTTTATGCGCCGGGGCTGCCGGGGCTGGATGCCATTCGTACCGTTTGCCAATCGGTCGGCAAACCGGTCAATCTGGTCATGGGCTTTTCGGGAAGCCGGCTGACAACGGCACAACTGGCGGAGGCGGGCGTGCGGCGCATCTCACTGGGTGGCTCGTTGGCGCGGGCGGCCCTGGGCGGCCTGATGGACGCGGCCAGGGAAATACAAACGGGCAACTACAGCTTTCTAGACCGGGCCGCCGCCGACCGCGACATCGCCGCCCATATGCGGGGGGCGGATTAGTTTAGTCCTCGCTCCATTCATCGGGTGGTTCCACGGCGGGAATGGCATAGCTTTCGTTGAACCAGCGCCCCAGATCAACATCGGCGCAGTGGCGGGAGCAGAAGGGTTTGTATTCCGCGACCGCCGGCTTGTCACAATTGACGCAGGTTCGGGCTGGTCTGATGGGTTTTTTTTCGTCTGTCATCGTGTTGCCGTAATCTCGAATTCATCCAATGCCAGGGACTTGTCGGCGGCCAGGTGCACCCGGCACCCTTGCTTCCTGGCCAAATCGCCGAGCAATTTTCCATCCGGCCCGCCAAGATCGGCCGCCACGGCCGGTGCCGCCCGGACCTCTAGGACACCGCCCTTGGCAACATCAGCCTCGCGCAAAATACGATCCAACAGATTATCCGCGACCCAGCGGGGATTGGCGGCTAGGCCGCTGCCCTGGCAATGGGCACACGGCGCCCCCAAACGCAGTGCCAACGCCGGCTGCCGGCGGCGGCGGGTTAATTCCACCAGGCCCAATTCGGACATCCGGCCAAGGCGTACCTGGCCCGGATCATGAGCCAGCCAGCCGCGCAATTTATCCAACAACGCCGCCACCTCGCCCTTACCATGCAGGGGCATGAAATCAATGACGACCCGCCCGCCGATCTCGCGCAGCCGTAACTGCCGGGCGATCTCTCGCGCGGCTTGGGTATTGATCTCCCGCGCCAATCGGCGTGGATCACCCGCCCCGTCATGCTGGCCGGAATCCACATCGATCGCGGTCAGGGCCTGGGTATGTTCGATGATGATCCGACCCCCGCCCGGCAGCCGGACTTCGGCGGCCATGGCCTGGTCAATCTGTCCTTCCAGATCATGTTCCAAAAACAGCGGCGACCGGCCGTCGTGCAGTTCGACCGAGGCTATCGTGCGTCCCATTTCACCCGCCAGGGCGGCATCGTCCATGCGAATACGGCACCGCTCCGCCCCTCCATGGGCGCGTAAAATCAGTGCGACCGGATCATCGCCCGAATGCAACAAGGCCGGCGGCCGCATGGCGCCGGCATCAGCCTCGATTTTTTGCCAACGCCCAAACAGCGCCTCGGCCCCGGCCAGCAAGTGATCGTCCGCCATGGCCGCGGCGCCGCTGCGCAGCACCAGACCGCATGAAAAACGATCCCGCAGGGAAGTTGCAAGCAACTGCAAGTCCGCCCGCCGCCCCGGCTCCTTGATCCGTTTGGACAGCTCGACGCCCCGACCCATTGGCAGCAGCACCATGCCTTGATTGGCCAGGCGCGGCCGGGCGCTCAATTTTGCGCCCTTCTCCGCCTCCGCCTCGCGCGTGAGCTGAACCAGGATGGTCTGCCCCTCCTGCACCGCCATACTGATCGGGGTGCCCCGCTTGGCGGCTGTATCGGCGGCGGATAAAAGTCCCTCCCGCCCCTCGCCGATATCGATGAAGGCGGCGTCCAGATCGTTTTGCACCTTGGTCACCCGGCCCAGGATGATCCGTTCAAGGTGCCGCCCGCCGCGCGGGCTGATATGCAATTCCACCAACCGGCCGGCGGCCAGCAAGGCGATGCGGTGGCGCCGGGGACCGGTGCTGATCAGAATTTCGTCAATCATGGCCCGCCCCGCTACCATGGTCGACTCCGACGGAAGCTCCCCCGCCCGACCCACCGACGCCATAGCCGAGACCTTCGAGCAGGTTTGCGGTTTCGAACAGAGGCAGCCCCACCACGTTGGAATAGGAGCCGCGCAGAAAGCGCACGAAGCGCCCGGCCAGGCCCTGAATGCCGTAGCCCCCGGCCTTGCCCCGCCATTCACCGCTATCGAGGTACCAGGCAATCTCGACCCGGGACAGGCGTTTAAAGGCCACCACGCTATCGACCAGACGCACCCGCTCCCCTCCATCGGGGGCACGGGCAGCCATGGCGGTGAAAACGTGATGCCGCCGGCCGGACAGCAATTGCAGGCAGTCCCGGGCTTCGTCCCGGGTGCTGGGTTTGGGCAATATGCGGCGGCCCAGGCCGACGACGGTATCGGCGGCCAATACGAAGTCAGCGCGATGTTCGCCGCCCACGCGGGCCAGTTTCTCCACCGCCAGACGGCGCGCCAAGGCGGCCGGACGTTCACCGGTCAGCGGGCCTTCATCGATGTCGGCGGCAATGATTTCGTCGGGCACCAAGCCGATCTGGCACAACAGCTCACGGCGGCGCGGCGAGGCTGAAGCCAGGATAAATCGCGGCGGCGCGGACATCAGTGTGATTGCGGCAGCAGGGGCGCCACGGCGGCCGAACTATTTATAACGGTATGTGATCCGGCCCTTGGAAAGGTCATAAGGTGTCATTTCGACCAGCACTTTATCACCGGCCAGCACCCGGATCCGGTGCTTGCGCATTTTGCCCGCGGTATGGGCCAGGACCTCATGTTCGTTTTCAAGCACGACACGGAACATCGCATTGGGCAACAGTTCCATGACCGTACCCGGAAATTCCAATAGTTCTTCTTTTGCCATCAGCTATCCTTTTTTTCCATCCGTATTATTTGCACAAAATAACTACGAAACATTGGTGCGTAATATTGACGCGCAAAAATATTGCACGAATATTTTACGCGAAATTAGTGCCCGAAATTGTTGCGCGCCCGAGCAGAAGCGCCATGAAGACCCCAAAATGCGAACGAAAAGGAAAAATAGCAAGTGATTTGAGACAAGCCAGGTCAAACTAGTTCGGTCACCGGAAATGGAACCGGGTCCGTGCGATCTTGTTTCCACCACCTGGCCGCTCTCCGCGCGGCGGCGGCCGGCCTCAAATCTTCGTGGTTTAGCCGCTCGATTCGAGTTGCTGTATGAGGTCTTTAATTTTCAGTTTTTGTTTTTTGAGGGCACTGATTTTGATTTCGTCTGGGGTAATCTGGGTATTCTCGGCTTCAATTTCCCCATCCAGCAGGTGATGACGATCAAGCAGTTCGGCAATCTCAGTCTGTACGCTCATTCCTTGCCTCCTCGGCAAATATCGATAGGACATTTAAGCACCGATACGAATTCCCGGCAAGGAATTCGCGGCAAAGCATGTTAGTGTCCTGGTTCAGAAATACGTCGTGTTTAGGACGGTCATACAAGCCCCTCGGCTAGGAGGGTGGTCCGCCGTGATGCGGGGACATCATAAGGACCACCCGACGACGTCCGAGGGGCTTGTATGACCGCCGAAACGGTCTTTTCTCAGGGCCTCCGGATGGCGTCGGCGCCTTTTGACGATATCCCGCATCGCCGGCGGGACGCCTCCTACCCGGAGGCCCTGAGAAACGATCCTAAACATGACGTATTCCTGAACCAGGACACTAACCCAAAACCGTGAAACTGCTGTTGGGATTTATTTTCCGATTGCGGGAGAAAAAGCCGATGTTGGCCCGGCGTTTGGTGTGCAGATAGTCAAACTGCACCGGATCGGCGTCATGGTCCCGGCCGCCCTGGGTGGCGATGATCAGTTCCGCCATCATGGCGCCGGCCACGGGGGCATTCTTAAACTGATTACCCGATGTCCCCACCGCCATGTAGAACCCCGGCAGGTCGGATTTGTCATAAATGGGGATCCAGTCATCCGTCACATCGTAGAGAGAGACCACGCCCTTGGCCTGATTGGGAATTTTCAAGTCCGGCACCCGTTGCCCCGCGCGCAGGGCCTGGGTTTGCCATTGCTCCGTGAATTCCGTGTTGTAGTCGTCGGGGTCGACCCATTCGCGGCCGTCGCATTCGGGGTCTTCACTGCCGAACAGGATGTGGTTTCCCGTTTCGGGCCGGCTGTAACAGGCAATATCGCTATCCGAAGTCACGGGCCCACGGCTCATATAGTCGAAGCCCTCGGGCGCGGGCACATGCACCACTTCCTGTCGCAAGGCGCGGGTCTTGATCTTCATGGCATCGGCGACACCGGCCATTTGGTTGATTTTTGCCGAATGCGGCCCGGCCACGTTAACCACCACCGGCGCATCGATATCATCGCCATTGGCCAACGCGATGCCACGAACCTTGCCGCCGGATTGGCGGATCTGCCTGACATCGGCGTTAAACATGTAGGCGGCTCCCGCCGCCTCCGCCGCCACCTGCACGTTGTGAGTGGCCAATTGCGGATCGGTGATATAGCCCGCCTGCGGGGTAAAAATGGCGCCCGACATGGAGGGCCCCGTCGCCTCGCCGAAAGCGGGATCGTCCAGGCGCTTGGCGGGCGCGAAACTGCGCAGGTCATAAATCGGCAGGCGTTCCATGATCGCGGCGTTGTCCCAATCCTCCCAGGCGATATCCAAGGCATCAAGATTGGCGCAAATGGATTTCATATAGCCGTTGCTTTCGGTTTTCATGATGGCACAGCCGACTTCCTCGAACCTGGCCAGGCCGCGTTCATCGTCCACGCCCAGATGGGCGGACCAGTTTTTCCAGTATTGATAGCCCTCGAACGCCAGAGCGGTGCCGTCAAGAGTGGAGTAATGGCTGCGGATAATGGCGCAGGAGGCGGAGGTAGAGCCATAGCCGGCGGCGGGCAAACGGTCCACGTTCAAGGTGCGCCAGCCCCGGCGGTTTAACTCCAAACCAACCGAGGCGCCAATGATGCCGGCCCCAATAATGATCGCATCGTATTGTTCGGCCACGACTGTTCCTCTCTCTTAAGCGGTCATTAATCATAATCGCATAAGGAAGTTATGTATGCCGCTCAAATGTGGGGACCAATGGATTATCTGGAAAGCATGGTGCGTGCGTTTGCCAATACCAAACCTTGGCAGGGCGCGGTGGCCCCCGACTATTTTCCGAATTTTCTGGGCGTGATGACGGAGCAGTTGTTCATTGCCGACTACGCGCCGTCCAATAATACCCTCGCCGTGAACGCCGCGGACAACATGACGCCGGCGCCGGGTTTCGCTGATGGCGAAGTATTCTTTGAGCAGGCCGCCATCCACGAGGCGGTCAAGGCGGCGCGCGGGAAATTTATCATGGTGGAACTGAGCGGTGGCTATGCCGCCCGCACGGTCGACGCCCATGCCGCCCTGCAACTGCACAATCCCATGCACAGCCGCTACGTGGTGGTGGAGGCCGAACCAACCCATTTCAATTGGGCCCTGCGCCATATGCGCACCAACGACATCAATCCCGACGACCTGGACCATCTGCCGCGACTGCCAGTCACACAGCGTGCAGGAGAAATCCTTGGCCAGCTTGAACACGGGAGAGCGCGCCGTGCGCACCACCACCTCGCTCATCTCGTCCGTAATGGAACCCAAGGCACCCTGCATGGTGGCCAGGGTGGTGATGTCCACCTCAATTTTCCGGTGAATATTCGTTTTTGCTCCCTAACGCTTCGAATAGCGCCATAATATCCTATATTCCAACTTACGGGGACATGCCATGGCCGATATTTTCGACAATCCGCTGTCTTTGGATGGTTTCGAGTTCGTGGAATTAGCCGCCCCCGATCCGGGCGTACTGGAAGCAGTGTTTGATGCTCTGGGCTTTCAGGCTGTGGCCCAGCACCGGTCCAAGGATGTCACGCTGTACCGCCAGGGCAACATCAACTTCATCATCAACCGGCAGCCGGGCAGCCCGGCGCATTTTTTCGCCGACGAGCATGGGCCGCCCGCCTGCGGCATGGCGTTTCGGGTCCGCGATTCCCATCATGCCTATGCCGAAGTCCTGGCCCGCGGCGCCCAGCCCATGCAGATGCCCACGGGGCCAATGGAGCTGAAACTGCCTGCCATCAAGGGCATTGGCGGCGCGCCCATCTATCTGATCGACCGCTACGATGACGGCGCCAGCCTGTACGACATTGATTTCAAGTATCTGGACGGCGTCGATCGAAACCCCACCGGCTGCGGTCTGCTGCAGATCGATCATCTGACCCACAATGTCTATCGCGGGCGCATGGATCATTGGGCCTCGTTCTACGAACGCTTTTTCAACTTCCGGGAATTCCGCTATTTCGACATCAAGGGCGAATATACCGGCCTGCATTCCAAGGCCATGACCGCGCCGGACGGCCGCATCCGCATCCCCCTGAACGAAGAATCCTCGAAAGGTGCCGGCCAGGTCGAGGAATTCCTGATGCAGTTTAATGGCGAGGGCATTCAGCATATCGCACTGTCCACCGACGATATCTTCACCACCTGCGATCAGCTCAGGGCACGCGGCCTAGCCTTCATGGATCCCCCGCCCGAGACCTATTATCAAATGCTGCCCGAACGCCTGCCCAACCATGGACAGGATGCAACCGCCTTGGCGCAACGGGGTATCTTGCTGGACGGCAATACGGCGGAGGAAGACCCAAGGCTGCTATTGCAAATCTTAACCCAGACCCTGCTGGGCCCGGTATTTTTCGAGATTATTCAGCACAAGGGGGACGAAGGTTTCGGCGAGGGGAATTTCCAGGCGTTGTTTGAATCAATTGAGCGTGATCAAGTGCAACGCGGCGTCCTGGACACAAAAGACTGATTTTCAGGTTCCGCACCCGCCAAGCCAACATTAGGCTCACGGATATGATCGTCATGGCCGGCCAACGAAACCCCTGAAAACAGGGGCTTTTTCAACAGGCCCTGTGTCACCGCATTAATATCACCTCTAGGCTGACCCTAAATCAAACCGGCCAAGGGCGAGGAGGGATCGGCGTAGCGTTTTTTGGCCATGCGTCCGGCCAGATAGGCTTCGCGGCCGGCGATGACCGCGTGTTTCATGGCCCGGGCCATGCGAATGGGCTCCTTGGCTTCGGCGATGGCGGTGTTGATCATGACGCCCGCACAACCCAGTTCCATGGCGAAGGCGGCTTCCGATGCGGTGCCGACGCCCGCATCGACGATCACCGGCACAGTGGCATTCTCGATAATGATACGGATGTTGACCGGGTTCTGCACGCCCAGGCCGGAGCCGATGGGCGCGCCCAGGGGCATGATGGCGCAGCAGCCGATTTCCTCCAGCACCCGGGCCTGGATCGGATCGTCGGAGCAGTAGACCATGACCTGGAAGCCTTCCTTGAGCAGCATCTCCGCCGCCCGGATGGTTTCCGGCATATTGGGGTACAGGGTTTGCTGGTCGCCCAGGACCTCCAGCTTGACCAGATCCCAGCTGCCCGCCTCGCGCGCCAGACGCAAGGTGCGGACCGCATCCTCGCCGGTGAAACAACCCGCCGTGTTGGGCAGATAGATGTATTTCTTCGGATCCAGGTGATCGATCAGCATATCGCTGCCCGGCTCTGACAGGTTGACCCGGCGCATTGCGACGGTGACCATTTCCGAGCCGGCCGCCTCCGCCGCGCGGCGGTTCTGGTCGTAGGATTCGTACTTGCCCGTGCCAATAATCAGGCGCGATGACATCCGCCGGCCGGCCACGGACCAGCTGTCATCCTCCGAATCGTTCTTTACATCGCCGCCGCCGATGAAATGCACGATCTCCAACCGGTCGCCATCGGCCACCATGGTCTGGTCATAGGCGGAGCGTGGCACGATCTCCAGATTGTGCTCCAAGGCGATCTTGCGCGCATCCAGGCCCAGGTCCGCCAACAGGGCGGTCACCGTCAATGGAGAGGTGATTTCGCGGTTTTCACCATTAATAACAACCGGCATCGTTCAACTTTCCTCGCCCGCAAAAACTCATTCAGCGCATATTGCAATAATGGGGAGGCCGAGGCGCCTTACAAGGCCACCTTACAAATGTGTGCAACCGATAATAACCGGGCGCAATGGAAATCACGTCCCGGCACCGGGCTTCATCTGGCTTCCCTATCCCATGCCGTGGCAGTATATAGGCGGTGGTGTCCTTGTCATCGGTGAAATACCATGTCCGCGCAGAAAATGCCCGCAAATATATTGGTTCTACACGGCCCCAACCTGAACATGCTGGGGACCCGAGAGCCGGAAGTCTATGGTCATGAGACCCTGGACGATGTCAACGCATCCATCCAGGCGCGGGCGGAGGAACTGGGCGTTAGCGTGGCGTGCCGGCAATCCAACAGCGAAGGCGAACTGGTCACCTGGATACAGGCCGCCCGCGGCCAGGCGGCGGCGATCATCATCAATGCCGGCGCCTATACCCATACCTCCATCGCCATCGCCGATGCCCTGAGGGCGGCGGAGCTGCCGGTCTATGAAGTGCATCTATCAAATATTTACCGGCGCGAAAGCTTCCGCCATCATTCATATATCTCGGGTTTGGCCGAAGCGGTGATCTGCGGTCTGGGTCCCGATGGTTATCTCTACGCCCTGACAACAGCAGCAAAAGCAGCAGCAAAAACATCAGCGGCAAAAGCGCGCGGCTAGCGCATCAGAAAGGCAAGACACGCATGGCAAAAACCGAGGTCGACAAGGATCTGATCCGCGAACTGGCCGCCCTGATGGAAGAGATGGGGTTGAGCGAAATCGAGATAGAGCGGGACGACGACCGCATGCGCCTGGTGCGCGTAACGGCGCCGGCGGCGGCCGCCGTGGCCCCGCCGGCCGTTGCCGCCGCCACGCCGGCGACCGCCGCCACACCGGCGACCGCGGACAGCGATCTGTCCCAGCATCCCGGTGCCGTGCCCTCGCCCCTGGTGGGAACGGCCTATCACGCTGCCTCGCCCGATGCCGCGCCCTTTGTCAACGTGGGCGATCATGTCACCGCCGGGCAGACCCTGCTGGTCATCGAGGCCATGAAGACCTTCAACGAAATCCCCTCGCCCCGTTCCGGCACCGTAACGCAGATCCTGTTTGATAACGCCACGCCGGTGGAATACGGCGATGTTCTGATGATCGTCGAATAGATGTTCGAAAAGGTCCTTATCGCCAACCGCGGAGAGATCGCCCTGCGCCTGCACCGGGCCTGCCGCGAGATGGGCATCCGCACCGTGGCGGTCCATTCCACGGCGGATGCGGACGCCATGCATGTCAGGCTGGCGGACGAGGCGGTCTGCATCGGCCCGCCCTCGGCCATGGAAAGTTATCTCAACATACCGTCCATATTGGCGGCGGCGGAGATTACGGGCAGTGAAGGCATTCATCCGGGCTATGGCTTCCTCTCGGAAAATGCAGAGTTCGCCCAGATTGTCGTTGAACACGGCTATACGTTCATCGGCCCCACGGAACAACACATCCGCATCATGGGCGACAAGATTCAGGCCAAGCAGACGGTGCGCGAATTGGGCATTCCCGTGGTGCCGGGCAGCGAAGGTGCCGTCAATGATCCGGATGAGGCCAAGGTTCTGGCCGACGAGATCGGCTATCCGGTGTTGATCAAGGCCGCCTCGGGCGGCGGCGGACGGGGCATGAAGCTGGTGCGGGAGGCCGGCGAATTCAAGACCGCGCTGGCGGCCTGCCGCATGGAGAGCAAGGCCGCCTTTGGCAATGATGCGGTTTACATCGAGAAATATCTCGAACGGCCCCGCCATATCGAAGTTCAGGTCATTGGGGACGGCACCGGCAAGGTGGTGCATCTGGGCGAGCGGGATTGCTCCCTGCAACGGCGCAACCAAAAGGTTCTGGAAGAGGCGCCGTCGCCGGCGCTGAATGATGCCGCCCGGCAGCAGATCGGCCAGGTGGTGGTCGAGGCGTTGTCGAAGATCAAATATACCTCGCTCGGCACGGTGGAATTCCTCTACGAGGACGGGGAATTCTATTTCATCGAAATGAACACACGCCTGCAAGTGGAGCATCCGGTGACCGAGGCCATAACCGGCATCGATCTGGTGCGCGAACAAATCCGCATCGCCGCCGGCGCGCCACTTTCGTTCAGCCAGGAGGACATTCGTTTCTCGGGCCACGCCATCGAATGCCGGATCAATGCCGAACACCCAAGGACATTCGTGCCCTCGCCGGGCCGGGTGGGCGATTTTCATGCGCCCGGCGGATTGGGCGTGCGGGTGGATTCAGGCCTCTACGCCGGCTATCGAATCCCACCCTATTATGACAGCCTGATCGCCAAGCTGGTGGTGCATGCCACCACCCGCGATGAATGCCTGATGCGCCTGAACCGCGCCCTGGGAGAATTCGTGATCGACGGTATCGAGGTCAATATTCCCCTGCATATCGAGATGATCCAGCAGCAGAATTTCATCGACGGCGACTATCATATTCACTGGCTGGAAGAATTCCTGGACCAACAGGACGAGACATAGAGGCGAGGACCGACCATCATGAGCGACACATTCACTGACGCAATTTTTGAAATTGACGGCGATGGCATCGCCACCTTCACCATGAACCGGCCGGACGTCCTGAACGCCCTGACACCGGGTTTGAAGGATGACTACATCCGCATGCTGGACGCGGTGCAGGGAAATGACGCGGTCAAGGCGCTGATCATCACCGGCACGGGCCGGGGCTTCAGCGCGGGGGGCAACGTCAAGGGTATGGGCGATCCGGAACAATCCAAGCCCGAGACTGCCCGCACCCGCATGATGAAAATGCATGAATGGCTGGTGCGGCTGCATAATCTCGACTGCCCCGTGATCGCCGCCGTCAACGGCCTGGCCTTCGGCGGCGGCCTGGCCCTGGCCTTGCAGGCGGATTTCGTCATGGCCAGCCAGCAGGCCAGCTTCACCTCTGTCTTTGGCCGCATCGGCCTGGTGCCCGACATGGCCGTGTTCTATGCCCTGCCCCGAGCCGTGGGCATGCAGAAGGCCAAGGAACTGATGTTCACGGCGCGATCCCTTTCGGCCCAGGAAGCGGACGAGATGGGACTGTTGTATGGCATCTACCCCCCCGACGAATTGCTACCCGCCGCCCGTTCCCTGGCCGCCCGCCTGGCCCAGGGTTCGAAAGCCGCCATTGGCCTGACCAAGAAGATCGTCAACCGCAGCTTCGAGTCCGACTATGCCACCATGGCCGAACTGGAATCCGACGGCCAAGCCATCCTGTTTGCCACCGACTACCACCAAGAGGCCGTGCGCCGCTTCCAGAACAAGGAAGCCGCGCTCTATAACTGGGACAAGATGGGCCAGGCGGAAGGCTGACGCCGCCACACCCAGGGACAGGGGGCATGAAAATCACCCCCGACATCGTGCTGAAAGCATACGCGACCGGGGTCTTTCCCATGTCGGAAGGCCG
Organism: Alphaproteobacteria bacterium; assembly: GCA_046582635.1. Taxonomy (GTDB): domain Bacteria; phylum Pseudomonadota; class Alphaproteobacteria. The sequence goes on along the minus strand of JAYGEA010000187.1, from coordinate 13,690 downwards.
GGACGATCCGGAGATGTTCTGGGTGGATCCCGAACAGCGCGGCATACTGCCCCTGGACGGCTTTCATCTCTCCCGCCGCCTGCACCGCACCGTGCGCCAGGATGATTACGACCTTCGCATCGACAGCGCCTTTGACGCGGTCATGAACGCCTGCGCCGCGCCCAACTCGGGCCGCTGGTCGACCTGGATCAACCATGAAATCCAGGACCTGTTCACCGAGCTGCACCGCCGTGGCTTTGCCCATAGCGTGGAAGTTTGGCGAGATGGCGAGCTGACGGGCGGCTTGTACGGCATCGCCCTTGGCGCGGCATTTTTTGGCGAGAGCATGTTCAGCCACCGCACCGACGCCTCGAAAATCGCCCTGGTGCATTTGGTGGGTCGGTTGCGGTCGGGCGGTTTTCAATTGCTGGACACCCAGTTCATTACCGATCATCTGCGTCAGTTCGGCGCCGTCGAGATCCCACGCCGGGATTATCACTCCCGCTTGGCATCCGCCCTGTCCGTGGCGGGGGATTTCTGGCTCTCGGGCAGATCGCTGTCCGCGGCCTCGATACTGCAATCAATCACCCAGACGTCATAAACCGGATGCTCCAGCGCCGAAAGGGCCGGAGACGAGGCGAACATCCAGCCCGAAAACAGCGGCTGGCGGCCGCTCTCGCCGGGCCGCTCTTCGTCAATCTCCAAAAAAACGGCAACTTCCGGCGTCTCTTCCGGCGGCCGCTTTCGGCAAGCTTGCGTGGTGATCCGCAAGGTACCGAATTGCACTTCCTCGCCCAGGGGCGAATCGAATGTGGTAATGCGCGCGGTGATCTTGTCCAGGCCACGCAGCAGCGCGCCGCGGTCTTCGGCTTGCTGCCCGACGGCCGGATAATTCAGCAACAATAATAAAACCAGGGCAAATTGGACGGATCCGGCAATGGGGGCGCCACGAGGCAATTTCATTTCGGTCGGTCTACTGTGCCTTGGATCCGCCGCCGGTGCTGTAGATCGCCTTGCCGATCAGATCGGTCAGATCGATGGCGCCTTGGGTGAAACGAAATTCGTCGCCGACTTCCAGGTAATCTTCCGAGCCGCCGGGATCGATGGACAGGTATTTGCCGCCGAGGAGGCCGTCGGAGGCAATTTTGATGGCCGAATCGTCGGGCAATTTGACGTCCATTGACATCGAAATTTTCAAAACCGCCAGATATTCCTCTGCATCAAGGGTTTGTTCCATCACCGTGCCCACCTTGATCCCGGCCAGCATGACGTCGCTGCCCACCTTGACGCCATCCACTTTGTCGAATTTCGCCATCAGGGGATAACCGGATACCACGCCCGCGTCGGCCTTTTCATAAGAGAAATAGAGAAAAAAGCCCGCCACCACCAAAACCACCGCGCCGATCAGGGTTTCAACCAGATTGCCGCCCATTATCCTTGCCCTCTCCGCCAATCAAACAGAAACGCTTGCACGTTATTCCGGCGTCCAAGCTTGATAATCACCGCCTGTTTTTTGCCGGTCATGGTCCGACAGCACGCTGCCACCCGGACGATAGGCCCCCGTGGTGCCGGTCAAATTTTCAATATGGGGTTTTTCCCAGACAATGACCGGCCGTTCGCCCAGGGGCGGTTCGTCGGTCGTGTGATGCAGCCAGGCGTGCCACTCCGCCGGCACCTTGCTGGCCTCGGGTGCGCCTTCATAGATCACCCAGCGGCGATTCCCGCCCGATTTTTCAGTGAAGTAGCGGTTGCCGAAGGCATCCAGACCCACCTCCCGGCCCTTCCACCAAATCATCAACCGGGTTCCCACTGTCGCGCCCATGTGCAGCCATCCAATTTTCGCGCCAAAACACCCAACTATCCGGGCCGGACTATTGCATTGACCAGGGCCCGGGTCCAGCAAGAATAGCATCACGCCGGGCCGGCCCATCCCACATATTGTGCCAATTTTATCCCCAGGCCCTAAAATTAGTTGCCCCCACCCCGTTCCTTTGCCACCATGACACCGAGTCGGAGATGAACAGATGGTGTTAAGCTTCTGATTTAGCTCGCAATCGCCCTTCGATCCGACGTTGGTCAATAAAGTTATACACAGGCGATAAGCCCTTGACCAAAGACGGCACACTAGATATGGTCTCCTTCTCGCCGTGAACCACAATATCTTGAAGATTTTGTTAATTATTCCGGCGGCGGCACAAATTAGGAATTTTGGGGGCAGGACAGGCACATGCGAATTTCACGGCGCTTTACGGAAAAGGGGCAATCCCCATACGCAGACATTAAATTCCGCACGGCCACCAGTGAAATTCGAAACCCCGACGGCTCCATCGTCTTCAAGCTGGAGGGCATCGAGGTGCCCGCCGACTGGTCCCAGGTGGCCTGCGATATTCTGGCCCAGAAATATTTCCGCAAGGCCGGCATCCCGGTCGCCCGCAAACGTGTGCCCGAAGACGACGTGCCGATTTGGCTGTGGCGGGAAGAGGCCGACGAGGAGGCCCTGGCCGCCCTGCCCGAGGATCAGCGGGAGGACAAGGAAACCACCGCCCGTCAGGTTTTTGACCGCCTGGCCCAAACCTGGACGTACTGGGGCTGGAAGGGCGGCTATTTCGATGCCGAGGAAGACGCCATCGCGTTCTGTGATGAATTAAGCCACATGCTGGCCCGGCAAATGGCGGCGCCCAATTCACCGCAATGGTTCAACACCGGCATGCATTGGGCCTATGGCATAGATGGTCCCAGCCAGGGCCATTTCTATGTGGATCACACATCGGGCGAACTGCAGGCCTCCTCCTCCGCTTACGAGCGGCCCCAGCCGCACGCCTGTTTCATCCAATCCGTGGCCGACGATCTGGTCAACGAGGGCGGCATCATGGATTTGTGGGTGCGCGAGGCGCGGCTGTTTAAGTACGGCTCGGGCACGGGTTCCAACTTCTCTCACATCCGGGGCGATAACGAGGCGCTGTCGGGGGGCGGCAAGTCTTCCGGCCTGATGAGCTTCCTGAAAATCGGCGACCGGGCCGCGGGCGCCATCAAATCGGGCGGCACCACCCGGCGTGCCGCCAAGATGGTGGTGGTGGATGCCGACCACCCGGATATCGAGGACTACATCAACTGGAAAGTGGTGGAGGAACAAAAGGTCGCAGCCCTGGTCGCCGGCTCCCGTGTCACCGCGAAAAACCTCCAGGCGGTGATGACCGCCTGCCAGGAAGGCGCCGGGGAAAACGAACCAGGTGTGGACAGCGATGGCGCGGAACATGACGGCCGCTTCGACCCGGCGCGTAATCCCGCCCTGAAAACGGCCCTGCGCGGCGCCCGGGCAGCCATGATTCCGGAAAACTATGTGCGCCGGACCATCGATTTCGCCAAACAAGGCTATACCGAGATGGAGTTTCCGATTTTCGATACGGATTGGGATTCCGAGGCCTACCTGACCGTATCGGGCCAGAACTCCAACAACTCCGTCCGGGTCACCAACGAATTCCTCCGCGCCGTGGAAACCGACGGCGATTGGGCGCTGTACCGGCGCACCGACGGCAAGGTCGGCCGCACCATCAAGGCCCGGGAATTGTGGGAGAGCATCGGCCATGCCGCCTGGGCCAGCGCCGATCCGGGGCTGCAATATCACTCCACCATCAACGAATGGCACACCTGCCCCGCGGACGGCGAGATCCGGGCCTCCAACCCCTGTTCGGAATATATGTTCCTCGACGACACGGCCTGCAATCTGGCCTCCATCAACCTGATCAACTTCCTGAACGAGGACGGCAGTTTCGATGTAGACGGTTTCCGCCACGCCACGCGCCTGTGGACCATCGTGCTGGAAATATCCGTGCTCATGGCGCAGTTCCCGTCCAAGGAAATCGCCCAACTGTCGTATGATTACCGCACACTGGGTCTGGGCTACGCCAACATCGGCGGCTTGTTGATGGCGCTGGGTCTGTCCTATGACAGCGTGCAGGGCCGCTCTCTCTGCGCCGCTATTACGGCCCTGATGACGGGGACCGCCTATGCCGCCTCCGCCGAAATGGCCAAGGAAATGGGCGCATTTGCCCGCTATGCCGACAATGCACCGCACATGCTGCGCGTCATCGCCAATCATCGCCGCGCGGCCCACGGCGCCACCAAGGACTACGACGGACTGGAAATTGCGCCGGTGCCGTTGCGGGCTGCTGAATGCCCCGATGGACCCTTGGCGGCCGCCGCCGCCGAAGCCTGGGACCTGGCCCTGGAAATGGGCGAGAAATACGGCTATCGAAATGCCCAGGCCACGGTGGTCGCGCCCACGGGCACCATCGGGCTGGTGATGGACTGCGATACCACGGGTATCGAGCCGGATTTCGCCCTGGTCAAATTCAAGAAGCTGGCGGGCGGCGGTTATTTTAAAATCATCAACCGCATGGTACCCACAGCGCTGGCGACCCTGGGCTATGAACAGACGCGGATCGACGCCATCGTCAACTACGCGGTGGGCCACGGCACTTTGGATGGCGCCGCGGAAAGCACGAAAAGTACTGGGGGCATCAACCACGAAAGCCTGGCCAAGGCAGGCTTCGGCCAGGCGGAAATCGCCAAGGTCGAGGCGGCATTGGAAAGCACCTTTGATATTCGCTTCGTCTTCAACAAGTATAATCTCGGCGAAGCTTTCTGCAAGGACGCCTTGGGTCTGAGCGACGAACAGCTCAACGATATCTCGTTTGACATGCTGGGTGCCCTCGGCTTCACGCAAAGCCAGATCGAAGCCGCCAATATCTATTGCTGCGGCGCCATGACGCTCGAAGGCGCGCCGGGCATCCGGGACGAGGACCTCGCCGTGTTCGATTGCGCCAACCCTTGCGGCCGCATCGGCAAGCGCTATCTGTCCGTAGACAGCCACATCCGCATGATGGCAGCGGCACAGCCCTTTATCTCCGGCGCCATCTCCAAGACCATCAACATGCCGAATTCGGCTTCGGTGGAGGATTGCAAACGGGCCTATAACGACTCCTGGCGGCTCGGTCTAAAGGCCAATGCCCTGTACCGGGACGGCTCCAAGCTGTCGCAGCCGTTGTCATCCGCCCTGTTCGACGAGATCGGTGACGAGACCGGCGATGGGGCGGAGGAGACAGTGGAGGCCGCCCTCGCCGCCCCCAGGGTGGAACCCCGCGTGGTGGCCGAGCGGGTGGTGGAACGCATCATTGCCGAGCGGCGCAAACTGCCGCAACGGCGCAAGGGCTATACGCAAAAGGCCGTGGTCGGGGGCCACAAGGTCTATCTCCGCACGGGCGAATATCAGGACGGCTCCCTGGGAGAAATTTTTATCGACATGCACAAGGAAGGCTCGGCCTTCCGCAGCCTAATGGACAGCTTCGCCATTGCCATCTCGCTCGGTTTGCAGCACGGCGTACCCCTGGAAAACTATGTCGATGCCTTCACATTTACTCGGTTCGAACCCAACGGCATCGTCGAAGGCAACGACGTCATCAAGATGTCCACCTCGGTGCTGGATTATCTGTTCCGGGAACTGGCGGTGAGCTATCTGGGCCGCAACGAGCTGGCCCACGTGGACCCCGAGGACCTGCGCCCCGATGCCCTGGGCGCCGGTCTGTCGGCGGAACAGGCGATAGACAACGTGTCCCAGGAAAATCTGGCGGCGGTCCACTCCATCGCCTCCCACGGCTATGTCCGTGGCCGCTCCCTGCTGGTGCTGTCGGGGGGCAAGGCGGGCGGTGGAAATAGTGCCGCGGCGAATGGGAATGGCAGCAGCAATGGTGGCGGCAATGGCTTGGCGGCGGCGGCAAACGGCACGGCGACGGCGACCGCGACCGCGACCGCCGTTGCGGTGGATCCGGCCATCCGGGACCAGGTTGACGTTCGCCTGAACCAAATTCGTGAAGCCCGCATGAAGGGTTATGAGGGTGATGCCTGCAGCGAATGCGGCAACTTCACTCTATTGCGCAACGGCACCTGTATGAAATGCGATACTTGTGGGGGCACATCCGGCTGCAGCTAGCGCCCCCATGAGGGCCCCCTACGCATCGGGGGCCGGGCATCGCCACTGCGGCATGTAGGGTAAGCGTAAAGTCCTCCCTGTTGTGACTCGGGCGCGGCCGCCATTTGAATAACTTAGGCCGCGCCCATTTTTTGTCGTATCGCCATATTTGACCGGCACCGTTCTGGATTGTCTTAACCCCTCGTTCAGCCTCTCCGCCTATGCTGGGCACATGGTACAGACTGCAACAAAACCGCTCGCCAAGGCGGGCACCGCAAATGATCGCCTGCAGGTTCGCGAAGTGGTCAATACGGCGCAGCGGGAGAAAATTCTGCAGTTCCGCGACCGGATCATGGTCGAAGAACGGGGCATCGGACCCGATGCCATGAGCCGCGGCGAACAGCTGGACCAAGCGGCCCGCGATGAGGCGGCACGGCATCTGTTTCTAACCGCGGGCAAAGCCATCGCCGGCTGCCTGCGCAGCTATACCGCCGAGCAGATCCCGCCCAGTGATGAAATGATGGAGGTCTACGAGCTGTCGGCCTTCGCGGATTTCAAGCCCGAATATTTGTCCTTCACCGACCACATGGTGATCGGTGATCGCTGGCGGGACAGCCAGGGCCCCGCCTTGATAACGGCGGCGGCGTTCAAACTGGCGCGCGGCTGCGGCGCCCATTTTGATTTCACCTATTGTCCGCCGGCGCTTGTGGGACTGTACGAGAAAATCGGCTACCGCTGCTACAGCGGCCACAATTTGGAGGGCGGCGAAGGGCTGCAGGTGCCCATGGTCCTGGTGATGGACGACGTGGCCCATATGCAGTCCATCAATTCGCCTTTTACCGCCCTGGCCATGCTGAAGACGCCGGATCAAAGTGTTGTCGGCTGGTTCGCATCGAAATTCCCGGAAGCCGCCGGGCGCAAGGTCAAAGCCCTGCGCGACGAGCAGAAGATGTGGGAATATCTGACCGATCAGCTGCACCAAAATCCCCTGCACGGGGTGCCGCTGTTCGAGGAGTTGAGCTATGACGAGGCGCGCCGCTTCCTGAAAAACGCCACCACCCTGGCCCTGCGCACGGGCGAACGCCTGGCCCGCACTGGCGATATGGGTGATGAAGCGTTTGTCTTGCTGTCGGGCAACATTGAAATCCGCGACCGGCACGGCTCCATCCTGGCGCGTTTCGCAAAGGGCGCCGTGGTGGGCGAAATGGCCTATCTGGCGGCCACGCCGCGCTCTGCCGACATTGTCATCACAAGGGATGCCGAGGTGTTGGTATTGACCAAGGATATGTTCCGCAATACCATCAAACAGGAGCCTTCCGTCGCCTCCAAGGTGCTGTTGAACCTGAACTTGATCCTTTCGGAACGGCTGCTGGCCACCTCCGCCCAGTTAACGGCGCATACTCAAGGGTTTTAAGCCGCTCTTACTCCGAGGCCGGTTTCGGGGCCTCGGGCACAACCGTGCGCACATGGATTTCCCGCAGGTGCTTGGGGTCGGCGGGCGCCGGCGCGCCCATCATCAGGTCCTGGGCCTGCTGGTTCATGGGGAACATGATGACTTCGCGAATGTTGGGCTCGTTGGCCAGCAGCATGACCATGCGGTCGATGCCCGGCGCTATGCCGCCATGGGGCGGGGCGCCGAATTTCAAGGCGCTGAGCATGCCGCCAAAACGGCTTTCGACCTCTTCGGGGCCATAACCGGCGATCGCAAAGGCCTTGTACATTATATCAGGTAAATGGTTCCGGATCGCGCCCGAGGCCAGCTCATCGCCGTTGCAGACGATGTCGTATTGATACCCCAGCACATCCAGGGGTTCATCGTTCTCCAGTGACGCCAGGCCGCCCTGGGGCATGGAGAACGGGTTGTGAGAGAAGTCCAGCTTCTGCTCCGTCTCGCTCCATTCATACATGGGATAATCGACGATCCAGCAAAATCGAAAAGCATTCGGCTCGACGATATCCAGATCCTGGCCAACCTTAAGGCGTGCCAAACCGGCAAGGTGGGCGGCCTCCGATGCCTTGCCGGCCGTGAAAAACAGGCCGTCGCCGTCACCGGATCCGGTCAGAGCCTTCAATTTCGCCATGCGGTCTTCGTCCAGGCGATTGGCGATCGGGCCCTTGCCCCCGCCGTCGGTGAAGCTGATCCAGCCCATGCCCGGCGCGCCCTCTTCACGGGCCCACTCGTTCATCTTGTCAAAGAAACTGCGTGGCCGGGCAGCGGCACCGGGTGCAGGAATGGCGCGCACCACGCCACCTCCCGCCACCAGCTTGGCGAACAGTTGAAAATCGGAGCCGTCGAACACTTCCGAGACGTCGGAAATTTCCGTTGGAATGCGAAGATCCGGCTTGTCATTGCCGTATTTCAATATGGCTTCGGCATAGGGAATGCGCGGAAACGGCATGGGAGTCACCGCGCCGCCATTAGCGAATTCCTCGAACACCCCGTGCATCACGGGCTCCACCGCCTGGAAGACATCCTCCTGCTCGACAAAGCTCATTTCCAGGTCGAGTTGATAAAACTCGCCGGGGCTGCGGTCGGCGCGGGCATCTTCATCACGAAAACAGGGCGCGATCTGGTAGTAGCGGTCAAAACCGGCGATCATGGCCAACTGCTTGAACTGCTGCGGGGCCTGCGGCAGGGCATAGAATTGGCCCGGATGCAAACGGCTCGGCACCAGAAAATCCCGCGCACCCTCGGGCGAGGACGCGGTCAGAATGGGCGTTTGGAAATCGATGAAGCCCTGGGCCTCCATGCGCCGGCGGATCGAGGATATGATCTTGCTGCGCAGCAAGATATTGTCGTGCATGACCTGGCGGCGCAGATCCAGGAAGCGGTAGCGCAGACGGGTTTCCTCCGGATAGACCTGATCGCCGAACACCTGCAGGGGCAATTCCTCCGCCGCCGACAACAGGTCCACTTTTGCAATGCTGATTTCCACCTCGCCCGTGGGCAATTCCGTATTGATGGTCTCGGGCTCGCGGGCGAGCACCTTGCCCTCGATACGCAGCACGCTTTCCGGGCGCACGGCCTCGACGGCGGCAAAATACGGGCTGTCGGGTTCAATCACGCATTGGGTGATGCCGTAGTTATCGCGCAGATCAATGAACAGCAAGCCGCCGTGGTCCCGCTTGCGGTGTACCCAGCCCGAAATCCTGGCGTTGTCGCCCACGTCATTGGGGCGCAGGGCGCCGCAGGTATGACTACGATAGATATGCATGTTCATGATCCTCGGAATGGCAAATTCTACCGCGCCGGCATGGTCCTGGGCGGCGGCGCTAAACCGCACGGAACACGCTGTTTTGTCAAGAGCGGGCGGGCCGAATTTGCCGGAAATTGCTGTTAACGCCCAGTTCGTAACCAGTTCGCATTCAGTTGGCACTATGGGGGCGACGGATGGCAAAAAATTGTGTATAGCTGTCCGCCATGTCGCCCAAGCGTATTGCCGAACTTATCGACGATAACGAGACATTGGCCAATTTTTGCGCCCAAATGTCCCATTCGTCCAATATTACCGTGGACACGGAGTTTATCCGTGACCGCACCTATTGGCCACGCCTGTGTCTGGTGCAGGTGGCCAATCATGATCTGGCCCGCGCCATCGACCCATTAGCGGCAGGCATCGACCTCTCGCCCCTGACGGAGTTGCTGGCCAACCCCAACGTCATCAAGGTATTTCATGCCGCGCGGCAGGATGTTGAAATTTTCGTGCATCAGAATAACGCCGTGCCGACGCCCATGTTCGATACCCAGATTGCCGCCATGGTCTGCGGCTTTGGCGATTCCGTCGGCTATGACCGCCTGGTGGAAAAGCTGGCCGGGGCCAGTATCGACAAAAGCTCCCGCTTCACGGATTGGAGCCGACGGCCCCTTAGCGACAAGCAGATCGGCTATGCCCTGGATGATGTGACCCATCTGCTGAAGGTTTATCAGTCCCTATGCGGCCAGTTGGAAAAGTCCAACCGCGCCCAGTGGCTGGAAGAGGAAATGGCGGTGCTGACCGACACCGCCACCTATAACCAGTCCCCCGAGGATTCCTGGCGCCGTCTGAAACTGCGCAGCCGCAATAAACGCTACCTTGGCGTCGCCAAGGAGGTCGCGGCGTGGCGCGAGCGGGAGGCCCAGCGCCGCAACATGCCGCGCGGTCATATCCTGAAGGACGAGGCAATCCAGGAGTTGGCGGCCGAAATGCCCGAAAGCATCGAGACCCTGGCCCGCCTGCGCGCTGTCTCAAAAGGGCTGGCGGAAGGACCGGCGGGACAGGAAATGCTTGCGGCGATCCAGTTGGGCCGCAATCTGGCCGCCGAGGATGTGCCCGAGCCCGCGGCGCAGGTAGTGCTGCCAAGGGGGTTGGGACCATTAATCAGCCTGTTGAAGGTGCTGCTGAAAAACAATTGCGAGGAACATGACGTGGCGCAAAAACTGGTCGCCACGGCCGCCGATCTGGAACGTATCGCCGCCGACGACAATGCCGATGTGGCCGCCCTGCGCGGCTGGCGCAAGGAGATCTTCGGCACCGACGCCCTGGACCTGAAACACGGCCGCCTGGCCATGACGGCCAAGGGCAAACGAGTGGAATTGATCCGCACACCATGAATTGGTAGGGTGACTTGATACGGTTATCCTGAACCGACCGGCAAATATTGGGAGACAAACCATGACTGCTGTACCGAAGATATTGGGTATCCACCACAGCGCCTATCTGTGCCGCGATGCGGAGGAAACCAGGGATTTTTATTGCGATGTCCTCGGCATGCGCATGCGCGCCACCCTGGCCATCATGAAACGGCCGGGCACGGATGAAGACCTGCGCTATATGCATCTATTTTTCGAGATGGAGGACGGCAACTATATTGCCTTCTTCGATCTGCCCGACAGCGTCAGCGAGGATCTGTTCTACAAGAAGGACGGCATGCACGAATATCACTTCGCTTTCGAGCTGGCGGATCTGGATGCCCAGCAGGCTTTTAAGGATCGCCTGAAAAATCTTGGCCTGCCCGTGCGTGGTCCCATTGATCATGGTTTCGTGACCTCGATCTATTTCCATGATCCAAACGGCCTGCAGCTTGAATTCACCGTGAAAGCGGAACGCCACGAGGCCATCATGGCGGAAGAAGAAGCCAAATCGGCCGAGACCCTGGCCCAATGGACTGCCCTGACGGCGGCGACCAAGGCCGAACGCTTGCAGGTCGTGGCGGCGGAATAAGGCGCCCCGGCGTTATAATTGCGCCAAATCCCCGGCGCCATAATTGCGCCAAATCAATGCGACGACAGCCGGCAGTCATATGATTGCCGGGGACGATCATTGCAGGACGAAACCATGAGTGTAGCAGTTGACTTGACCGACGCGGCGCCCCAAGAGGCGAAACATTTCGACGTATTGATCGTGGGTGCCGGCATTTCCGGTATAGATGCCGCCTATCATTTGCAAAAAGACTGTCCGGGCAAAAGTTTCGTCCTGTTGGAGACCCAGGAAAAATTTGGCGGCACCTGGAACACCCACAAATATCCCGGCATTCGTTCAGATAGCGATTTGTTTACCTTCGGCTACGGCTGGAAACCATGGGAAGGGCCGCTGATCGCAACGGCGGACGAAATCCTCAATTATCTTGATGAAGCCCTGGACGAGCAGAATATCCGCGAACATATCCGTTACCGCCATCAAGTCGAAGACGCCAGCTGGTCCAGTGAAGAGAAGCAATGGACCCTGCGGGTTCGTGACGATGAAAGTGGCAAGGAGGTTTTTTTTACAGGTAACTTCCTGTGGATGTGTCAGGGTTATTACCGCCATTCAGAAGGTTACACACCAGACTTCCCGGGCATGGACCAGTTCCAGGGGCGGATCGTGCACCCCCAGACATGGCCGGAGGATCTGGATTACACCGACAAAGAGGTCGTTGTCATCGGCTCCGGCGCGACGGCGGCGACCCTGATCCCGGCCATGGCGGACGAGACCAGGCACATCACCATGCTGCAACGCTCGCCCACCTATTTCTATGCCTTGCCCAATCGCAGTATCGTGCGGGACATGATGCTAAAGATTGGCATCTCGGCGGAATGGATTCACGACATCGTCCGCAGTGATATTCTGGCCAATCAACAGGTTATTACGCGCCGTTCATTCGACGATTCCGAGGCGTTGAAGAATGAGCTAATCGCCGGCGCCAGGATGCACCTGGGCCCGGATTTTGATGTGGAGAAGCATTTCACGCCCTCCTACCGCCCCTGGCGGCAGCGGCTAGCCGTGGTGCCGGACGGCGATCTTTTCCAGGGAATTCGGTCCGGCAAGGCTTCCGTCGTGACGGATCATATTGAAACCTTCACCAAAGACGGCATCCTGCTGAAATCCGGCGACGAATTGAAGGCCGATATCATCGTCACCGCCACCGGTTTCAATATGAGTGCCATGGGGGATATAAATTTCTCGGTCGACGGGGACATGGTGGATTTTGCCGATTGCTGGGGTCATCGCAGCATTCAATTCTCGGGCGTGCCCAACATGGCCTGGGTATTTGGCTACCTGCGCGCCAGTTGGACATTACGGGCGGATTTGGTCGCCGGCTATATCTGCCGTCTGCTGAACCATATGGACGAAATAGGTGTCGCGGTCGTGACCCCGCGCCTGCGTGATGAAGACATGCAGATGGAGCCATTGCCGTTTATCACGGAAGATAATTTCAACGCCGGCTATATCATGCGCAAGGTCCATCTGATGCCCCGGCAGGGTGACCGCGAACCCTGGGTTCACAGCCAGGATTATTTCACGGAAAAAGAGTCCATACCGGCCGCCGATCTGGAAGACGGCACCCTGATATACCGATAGTGTTTTACCAATAGTGATTTATCAATAAACAAACCAACAAAATGGGGAGAGCTTAACATGGATGTTTCAGGCAAGAAGGCGGTTATCTTTGGCGGCACGTCGGGCATCGGCCTGGCGGCGGCGAAACAGTTGGCGGCGGCCGGGTGCAATGTCATCGCCGTCAGCCGCAATCCGGACAAGGCGGGCGAGGTTCCGGCCGGCATCACCTTGATGCAGTGCGACGTACTTGACCGCGAGGCCATGGCGGCGCTGTTCCGCGAATGCGCACCGTTTGACATATTGATCAGCGCGGCGACGGGCGGCGGGCGTGCCATGGGGCCATTCCTGGCCATGGACATGGATGGTTATCAGGCCTCGTTTGACAAGCTATGGGGCTATGCCAACGTCATTCGATTTGGCGCCGAACATCTTAGCGAGGCGGGCTCCATCACCCTGGTCAGCGGCACCCCGGCGCGAAACTGCAAGCCGGGCCAGGTCTCCCTCTCCTCGGTTGGTGCCAGCGTGGAGGCCTTGGCCCGCGCCCTGGCGCTTGAGTTATCGCCCAAGCGTATCAACGTGGTGGCGCCGGGCACCATCGATACCCCCATTAACCCCATGCAGGGCGATGAACGCTCGGCGTTCTATTCCGCGGCCACCGCCGACAATATCATTCCCCGCGCCGGCACGGCGGAGGAAGTAGCCAGGGGCATTGTATTCGTGGTCGAGAACGATTTCGTCACCGGCACCACCGTCGACGTGGACGGCGGCTGGCTGTTGTCCTGATCGCAATTAGGGCATTTCAAGTTTGATTGAAATCGCCGTGCTGACCGCGTCTCGACATGGGTAACAGTTTTTGGTCATGACATAGGTTACAGTTTATCCGGCTTAGGCGTCATTTTCTTCCGTCTTTTTTGCTTGATGGGCATGATGCGAAGCATTTTGTTCT
>JAYGEA010000170.1:0-9876 GCA_046582635.1 Alphaproteobacteria bacterium | reverse complement strand
GACGTGGTGCTGTGCCAATTCGGCGCCATGTTTTTTCCCGACCGACCGGCGGGCTACGGCGAGGCCCGCCGTGTGCTGCGAACGGGGGGCAGCTTCATCTTCAACGTCTGGGACCGGATCGAGGCCAACGGGTTTTCCGACCTGGTGACACGGACGGCGGCGGAGGTGTTTCCCCATGACCCACCGCAATTCCTGGCCCGCACGCCGCATGGTTATCACGACACCGAACAGGTGCGCCAAGATCTGGCGAAGGCGGGGTATTCGGATATATCCATCACCACCCTGCAAGAGGTGAGCCGGGCGGCCACGGCGCGGGACGCCGCCATCGCCTATTGCATGGGCACGCCGTTGCGCAGCGAGATCGAGGTGCGGGATAGCGCCAAGCTTGATCTGGTCACGGACCTTGCCACGCAAGCTATCGCCAATAAGTTCGGCGACGGCACCGCCAATGGCTCGGTCGAAGGCAAAATTAGCGGCCATATCATAACCGCTAATCGCTGAAGATCATGCAGGAACCGGTGGCATGCGCATAAAGCTTGCCGCTCTCGTCTTCCAGGCGGGCCTCTGACGTGGCGATCTTGCGGCCGGGATGGACGACCTCGCCAATGGCGCGGATGATCCGGCCATCGGTGGGTATGGCGCGGACCATGTTCAGCTTGAATTCCAGCGTGGTGTAGGTCTGGCCGGCGGGCAGGCGGCTATGAATGGCGCAGCCGAGGGCACTGTCCAGCATCCCGGCGTAGTAGCCACCATGCACCGAGCCGAGGGGGTTCAGCATATATTCCGCCGCTTTGCCCGCGAACACCACGCGCCCATCTTCGACTTCCACCAGATCATAGTCCATGGTCTGCTGATAGGCGCACTGGGGCAGCTGGCCGTTCATCATGGCGCGCAGGAAATCGATCCCCGCCATGGTTTGGCCGGCTTGGGCCGTTTGCCTCGGATCAGCCCAGTCGTAGGTGCGGCTGCTCACCCTGCAGTCTTATGATGCTTTCGCCGGGCGTTGTTTCTTCTCTTCCGTGGCACCACCGGCCTCGCGCCAGGCGCCGTAGCCGCCTTCCATGTGACAGACCGGCGCCAGGCCCATTTCATGTACGGCCAGGGCCGCCAGGGCCGAACGTAGACCGCCGGCGCAGAAGAAGCAGAACTTCTTGCCGGACTGAAAATCTTCCTTGGCATAGGGGCTGTCCGGGTCGACCCAGAATTCCAACATGCCGCGGGGGGAATGCATGGCGCCGGGAATGGCGCCCTCGCGCCACAATTCGCGGATATCCCGGATATCCACGAAGACCACGTCGTCCTTGCCGTAGGCCTCCATGGCCTGCTCGACCGTCCAGGTTTCGATAATGCTTTCCGCGTGGGCGCAGAGTTCCTTGACGCCTTTGGTGATCATAACGCTCTCCTCTAAATCAATTTTGCCCAGCTTAGCGGCCCCGGGAGGTATCGCCAAGGCGTATGGGCCGGCCCGGTCGTTCGCCCGTGGCCCGACCCTGTTGCCAGACGGCAAGGCCGTTGACAAAAACGCTGTCGATGCCAATGGCCGGCGTCGTCGGTTCATCAAACGTGGCGCCATCGAGCACGGTCTTGGGGTCGAAGACGACCATGTCCGCATAGGCGCCGGCCCGAATTGCACCGCGATCCGTGAAACCAAACTGTGCCGCCGGCAGGCCGGTCATGCGGTTTACGGCCGCCTCCAGGCTCATCAGGCCCAGGTCGCGAGCGAAATGGCCCAGCACCCGTGGGAAGGTGCCCCACAGGCGGGGATGGGGGTGTTGATCGTCTGGGATGCCGTCGGAGCCGATCATGGCGCCGGGATAGGACAGCACGCGCTGTACATCCTCCTCGTCCAACTGAAAATAAATCGCCCCGCCCGGCGACAGCGCCTTGGCGGCGTCCTCCTGGCTCATCTGCATTTCCGCCGCCAGCTCCGCCAGGTCGCGCCCGCGCACGTCGGGGCGGGGTTCCGACCAGGTGATCAGCACCTTGCGGCAGCGAGACACCAGATGCGGCAGGATCATGGTTGATGAGGCATGATAGGGATAGACATCCAGGGTCAGGCGCTGTTGACCCTGAAATTTCTCGATCAGGGGCAGGGTTTCCTTGGTCTTGCCAAAATTTTGCAATCCCGCCGCCTTGTGGTGCGAGACCACGACCTGCACGCCCGCTTCGCGGCCAATCTGGGCGACCTCTTCCAACGCCGCCATGACATGGTCGGCTTCGTCGCGAATGTGGGCTGTGTAGATGCCGTCCCTGGCCGCCATGACTTCGGCCACCGCCACGACTTCCTCGGTCGTGGCGGCCTGGGCCGGGGGATAGAACAGGCCCGATGACATGCCGATGGCGCCTTGCTCGATGCAGTCCCGCAAGCTGTCCTGCATCTGGCCGATTTCGCGATCTGTGGCCGGGCGATGCACATCGTCCATGGCGCCGTAACGCAGGGAGGAATGGCCCACCAGCATGGCGGCATTCAGGGCGGGAGGCGTACGCTCCAAACATTCCAGATAATCGCCGGCGGTGGGGAACATCAAATCCTCCCGGTCCCGCCACAGGGACATGGGAAATTGTTCCTCGCCGGCGTTCTTCCACGGCGCCAGGGAGAAGCCGCAATTGCCCACCACGACGGAGGTCACCCCCTGGCTGGCCTTCGGTGCCATGTCCGGGTTGGTGAACAGATAACGGTCGTCATGGGTATGCACATCGATGAAGCCCGGCGCCACGACCTGGCCCCGGGCATCGATCTCGACCGTGGCACTGGCGCCGCCCAGATCGCCCACATCCGTGATCCGATCGCCGCTGACGGCAACATCGGCATGAACGCCCGCCCCGCCCGCGCCGTCGATGACAGTGCCGTTGCGGATGATCAGATCGGGCATCGTCTAATTCGCCATCAGATCAATGAAGCGTTGAAACAGGTAATGGCTGTCCTGGGGGCCGGGCGAGGCCTCGGGATGATACTGCACTGAAAAAACCGGCTGACCATCCACGCGGATACCTTCCAGGGAGCCATCGAACAGCGAGGTATGGGTCTCCACCACGCCGCTGGGCAAACTGTCCCGTTGCACGACGAAACCATGGTTTTGCGAGGTGATCTCCACCTTGCCCGTGGCCAGGTCCTTGACCGGTTGGTTGGCGCCGCGATGGCCGCGATGCATTTTTTCCGTTGTCGCGCCCAGCGCCAGGGCCAGGATCTGGTGGCCCAGGCAGATACCGAAAATCGGCTTGCCGGATTTGAGCAATCCCTGGATCGCGGGCACCGCATAAACCCCCGTGGCGGCCGGGTCGCCGGGGCCGTTGGAGAGGAAGATGCCGTCGGGGTTCAGGGCCAGAATATCATCCGCCGTCGCCGAGGCGGGCACCACGGTGACCCGGCACTCGGCGGAGGCCAGGCAGCGCAGAATATTGCGTTTGATGCCGAAATCCATGGCCACCACATGATACCGGGGCTGCGCCAACCGGCCATGGCCAACGCCAAGCTGCCACTGGGTTTCGTCCCAGGTGTAGTTCTGCGCGCAGGTGACTTCCGCCGCCAGATCCATGCCCTCCAGGCCGGGCCAGGCGCTGCTTTCCTCTTGCATGGCGGATAGATCAAAACGGCCATCGGGGCTGTGGCAGATCACGCCCGTGGGCGCGCCGCCGTCGCGAATTTGGCGGGTCAGGGCCCGGGTATCGATGCCGCAAATGCCCGGCAAATCGTGTTTCACCAGCCAGGCGTCCAGGTGGCTCATGGCGCGGTGGTTCGATGGCTGGGTAATATCGGCGCGCAGCACCAGGCCGCGGGCGGCGGGTGTCAGGGTTTCGATATCTTCGTCATTGGTGCCCACGTTGCCGATGTGGGGAAAGGTGAAGGTGATGATTTGCCCGGCGTAGCTGGGATCGGTCAATATCTCCTGATAACCGGTCAGGGAGGTGTTGAAACAAACCTCGCCCACGGATTTGCGCGGCGCGCCGATGCCCCGGCCCCAAAAATTCTTTCCACCGCCCAGAACCAACGCCGCCGTGGCCCAGTCCGGGATTTGGCCGGGTACCTCTTCATTCACTGAAACGTGGCTGTTTTCCAAGACATTCATGGCGCATTCGGCTCCCATCGCGCCACGTTTCGGGTTGCGGGTCGGGTTGCAGGTGGCGGGCAAATTGGCGCGGAAATTAGGCCAACAACGGGTTCTCGTCAAGCTTTGGCTTGGCCTAAATATACAAATAAAAACAATGGCTTATGAAATACGGGCTAATCCAGCCGCCATTGCCATACGGACCATTATCCTTTATTCTTTCCTCCCTGCCCATAGCCCTGCCAAAATCCGGGGAGCGGATCGGTGCGAGAGCAACTGAAGACCATGTTGACCACCTCGATGAAAGCCGGGGAAAAGCGCCGTGTTGCCACGGTGCGCTTGATCCTGGCCGCCATCAAGGACCGGGATATCGCCCTCCGCACGGAGGGGCGGGGGGATGGCGTCAGCGACGATGATATCCTCGCCATCCTGCAAAAAATGGTCAAACAAAGGCGCGAATCGACCACTTTTTATCTCGAAGGCGGCCGCTTGGAGCTGGCGGCCCAGGAAGAGGAAGAAATTGCCATCATCGGGGAATTCCTGCCCGAACAGGTCGAGGCGGAGGAATTGGCGGCCGCCGTGGCCGACATCGTGGCGGAAATGGGCGCGGCCAGCCTGAAGGACATGGGCGGGGTCATGGCCCGGCTCAAGGAACGCTATGCCGGGCGCATGGATTTCGCCCAGGCGGCGGGATTGGTCAAAAGCCGGTTGAGCGGTTGATCTGACCGGCCGTGGCGATCCCTGAACATTTCCTCGTCGAACTGCGCAGCCGCATCGGCCTGGCCGATCTGATCGGCCGGCGGGTCAAACTGGTCAAGCGGGGCCGGGAATATACCGGGTTGTGCCCTTTTCATAACGAGAAATCGCCTTCCTTCACGGTCAACGAGGACAAGGATTTTTATCATTGTTTCGGCTGTTCAGCCCACGGCAATGCCATCAACTTTGTCATGAATACCGAAGGTTTATCATTCCCCGAGGCGGTGGAGCGCCTGGCGGCGGAAGCCGGCATGGACGTGCCGCGTTCGACGCCCCGAGACCAGGAGGCGGAGGCCCGGCGCAAGGACCTTTACGATGTCATGCAGATCGCCGCCGAATGGTTCGAGGGGCAATTGGTGGGCATGGCGGGGCAGGGCGCGCGGGACTATCTCCAGGGCAGGGGCCTCGACAGCCCAACCATTGCCCGCTTTCGCATTGGTCTGGCCCCCGACGGCCGGGACCGCATGAAACAGACCTTGCTGAGCCGCAATATTACCGAAGATCAATTGATCGAAGGCGGCCTGTTGATAAAGCCCGAGGACGGCGGCGACAGCTACGACCGTTTCCGCAATCGCCTGATGTTTCCCATTGCCGATGCCCAGGGCCGCATCGTGGCTTTTGGCGGCCGGGCCCTGGGCGAGCAACGCGCCAAGTATCTCAATTCGCCGGAAACGCCGATCTTTCACAAAGGCAATTTGCTCTACAATCTGGCCAATGCCCGCAAGCCGGCCCGGGACGGCAATGCCCTGGTGGTAGTGGAAGGCTATATGGATGTCATTGCCCTGGATCAGGCCGGCCTGCCCCATGCCGTTGCCCCCTTGGGCACGGCGGTAACGGAACAGCAGATGCAGGCCATGTGGCGCCTGGTGGCCGAGCCCAGCCTGTGTTTCGACGGCGATGCCGCCGGCCAACGGGCCGCGCAACGGGCCGCCGTTCGCGCCCTTCCATTGCTAAAACCCGGCCATTCCCTGCGCTTTGTCGTCCTGCCCGAGGGGGAGGACCCCGACAGCCTGGTCCGCGCCAGGGGAGAGGCAGCCATCACCGATTTGCTGGCCCAGGGCGTGCCCCTGTCCGAGATGTTGTGGCGCATGCAGGTCCAGGCCCGCAACCTGGATACGCCCGAACAATGGGCCGGCCTGCGCAAGGACATGCGGGACCTGGTCAACCAGATTAGCGATGGCACGGTAAAGGCCTATTACGGCGAACATTTCAAGCAACGGCTGGAAACAGCCTTTGCTCCCGCACGATCTTATGCGGGCCCCAATGCGGCGCCTGGAAGAGTTAAATTCGGCGGCCGGAACCGCCCGCCTTGGGGGCAAAGGCCGCTCTATGCCCCGCCCATTCCGGCTCACAAGGGGTTGGGCCGGGGCCGTGATGCCGACACCTTGCCGCGGGAGCGGCAATTGATTGCCGCCCTGTTGAACCACCCCGATCTTATTCACGAGGTATTCGAAGATGTGGGCGAATTACATTTAAATTCACCGGAACTTGACAACATCCGCCGTGCGATAATAGAAAAGGCCACTTCCGGCGTGCCCCTTGACCTTGAAGGCCTTAAAGACAATCTACAAAACGGTGGAACGGCAAACGCCTCCAACCGGTTAATTGTGGAATTGACGGGCCCAGGTATTGCACAGCTAGAGCCGTTCGCGCGACCGGATGCAACGTTGCCACGGGCAAAAAAGGACTGGACGAGCGTATTTCGAAGACACCGACTGGAAGATCTGCGCCGGGATTTGAGGCAGGCAGAGGATGATTTCGGTCGCGAAATGACGGATGAGAAGCAAACTCGTTTTCTAGCCTTGAAAGCGGCGGTCGATGAAGCAACGGCGGATGCAGCCAGTTTCGAAGATGTATAGCGGGCGAATAAACGACATTTTGGCGCTGCATTGCGATGTGAAAACACGGCGCACGAAATTTCTAATGGGGCTTGAGATATTATTGGTGGCGAAATAACGCGGGCGCAAATGTAAATTTGCGGCCCGGCGTGTAAATTAGGCGGATATTCATGGCGAAAGAACAGACAGCGAAAAAAACTGAACGCGAAGAAAGCGGCGACCGGCCGTTGATCGACAGTCGGGCTGAAGCGAACCTGAAAAAGCTGATCGCGCAGGGTAAGGAGCGCGGTTACGTCACCTATGATGAATTGAACGAAGCGCTGCCCCAGGAACAGGTTTCCTCGGAACAGATCGAAGATTTCATGACACTGCTGTCCGAAATGGGCGTCAACCTGATCGAGGCGGACGAC
This sequence comes from Alphaproteobacteria bacterium, assembly GCA_046582635.1. Taxonomy (GTDB): domain Bacteria; phylum Pseudomonadota; class Alphaproteobacteria. The sequence goes on along the minus strand of JAYGEA010000170.1, from coordinate 2,826 downwards.
GCCGAGGAACAGGGCACGAAAGCCGAGGGGGCCGATGGTGCCGATGGTGCCGACGGCGCCGAGGGGGCGGAGAAAACCACCGACGATGAAGCCGGCGAAACTACCGCCTCCACCGAAGTGGCTGAGACCAAGGGCACCGAAGTCGCCACCACGCCCACCAAGACCACGGAAACCCTGGAACGCACCGACGATCCCGTGCGCATGTATCTGCGTGAGATGGGCAGCGTCGAGTTGCTCTCCCGCGAGGGCGAAATCGCCATCGCCAAGCGTATCGAGGCCGGCCGCGAAGCCATGATCGCGGGCATCTGCGAAAGCCCCCTGACCATCCGCGCCGTCATCGAATGGCACGACATGCTGATGGCCGGCAGCGTCCTCTTGCGCGAGATCATTGACCTGGACGCCACCTATGGCGCCGGGCCCGACGGCAAGAAAAATCAAGGCATGGCCAATCATGCGGTGAATGCCCAGAATGGTGCGGCAAATGGGACCAATGGGGCCGCGAACGGCGCCACAAACGGCAACGCCAACGGCACCAATACCGCCGCGGCCGCCCCAACCGCCCCGGCTGTGGTCACGCCCGCGGGCACGCCGGCCGGGATAAATGGCGGCACCAATGGCGCCGCCGCGGCTAATGACGACGACGCCGCAACCGGCGCCAACGGCGAAGCGGCAAAGACCGATGATGACGAGGAGGAAGAAGAAGCCACCTTGTCCCTTTCGGCCATGGAAGAAGCCTTGAAGCCCGTCGTGATCGAAAAGTTCGAAAAACTGGCCAAGGTCTACAAGCGTTTCAAAAAGGTTCAGGACCTGCGCGTCGAGGCCGCCCTGAAGCATCAGAAACTGACCGCCGCCCAGGAAAAACGCTATCTGAAACTGCACGAGGAATTGATCCATCTGGTCACCGGCGTACAGTTGAACAACAACCGTATCGAGGCCCTGGTGGATCAGCTGTACGGCATCAACCGCCGCCTGCTGGGCCTGGAAGGGCGCCTGTTGCGCCTGGCGGAAAGCCGCCGGGTCTCCCGCCTGGAATTCCTCAAACATTATTCGGGCCATGAAACAGACCCGCGCTGGATCTCCCGCGTGCGCCGCCTCAAGGGCAAGGGCTGGTCCGATTTCGCCACAAAGGATCGTGACAAGATCAAGGACATCCGCGGCGGCGTCGCCACCGTGGCGTCCGAAACCGGGCTGCCGATCCTGGAGTACAAGCGCATTGTCGCCACGGTGCAAAAGGGCGAGCGCGAGGCACGCCAGGCCAAGAAGGAAATGGTCGAGGCCAATCTGCGCCTGGTCATCTCCATCGCCAAGAAATACACCAACCGCGGGCTACAGTTCCTGGATCTGATTCAGGAAGGCAATATTGGTTTGATGAAGGCGGTGGACAAGTTCGAATACCGCCGCGGCTACAAATTCTCCACCTACGCCACCTGGTGGATCCGCCAGGCCATCACCCGCTCCATCGCCGATCAGGCCCGCACTATTCGTATTCCGGTGCACATGATCGAAACCATCAACAAGCTGGTCCGTACCTCGCGCCAAATGCTGCACGAAATCGGCCGCGAGCCGACGCCCGAGGAACTGGCGGAAAAGCTGGGCATGCCCCTGGAAAAGGTCCGCAAGGTGATGAAGATCGCCAAGGAGCCGATCTCTCTCGAAACCCCCATCGGCGACGAGGAAGATTCTCATTTAGGGGATTTCATCGAAGACAAGAACGCGATCCTGCCCGTGGATGCGGCCATTCACAGCAATCTGCGGGAAACCACGACCCGGGTCCTGGCATCGTTAACGCCGCGCGAGGAACGCGTCCTGCGTATGCGCTTTGGCATAGGCATGAACACGGACCACACGTTGGAGGAAGTCGGCCAGCAATTCTCGGTCACCCGGGAACGCATCCGCCAGATCGAAGCCAAGGCGCTGCGCAAGCTGAAGCATCCTTCACGGAGCCGGAAATTGCGGAGTTTCCTGGACACCTAAACGATTTTAGTTGCCCGGCCAGCCCGCTCCCACACCCGGCCACCCATCAAGGATACTCACGTGGGTGGACGGGTGGGGGAGCAGGCTGGCTTGGTCGCCACGCGATTATAGAATTTCGGGCCCGTAGCTCAGTTGGTTAGAGCCGGCCGCTCATAACGGTCTGGTCGCTGGTTCGAGTCCAGCCGGGCCCACCACCTATCCCCGAAATTTTTGGTATCAAGCCCCGCAACGGTCATTCACAATTCAGGATGTTTGGCCACTCATGTGGTCGGGCCTTCCCGGCTTTGTTTGTTTTCGAGGCCGGGCCATAATTGTCAGTAGCGCGAGCGGCGTGACGACGACCGACCAAACCACAACAGTCGTTCCGATGCCGCCACCCACCAACAAATTGGCGAGCAATTCCATCATCGACCTCGATTTCGCCAGATCAGCCGCCGCATCCTGGGTGGCGAAATTGCCCGCCCCGGAGACAACGGACAGGCCATACCAAACGGCGCCGCCGGTCCAGGCAATCAAAGCCATCAAAAGGGGTATGAACAGTCGCTGAGCCATCCAGCGAAGTCTATGCCAATAGACCGGCGGCGCCAAGACCGATGAACCCAGCGCCACGACCATCGCACCCCGGCCCTGCGCCTTGTGGTGATGGGGGGATTACACGACATGAGTACCATGAACACCAATTCTGTCGTCGCAGCTTTTTGCCCCTTGTTGTAATTATGGTGTATTGCGCTTGGGCCGCCTGCAATGATTGGCTGTGGTGGCGCTCTGAACGACCGGACAATAGTTACGATATGTGCGATTGATGTCCCCGCTCTCCCACCATGTAGGCGTTCGCAAGGATGGTGAGAGGTC